>DAIRTY010000006.1:0-20199 GCA_036803645.1 Acidobacteriaceae bacterium
CATAGGAAGCAGAATCAAACCAAAAGCCACTCGCAACGCAAATCGCATACGCACCGCCCTCCTGCGTCCATCATACTTAAAAGATCGCCGCAACCCCGGGCCGGTGCCATGGTCGGCGTTCGCTAACTCGCTGACTCGCTGACTCGCTGGCACGCCGCGTTTTCCGCAACCGGCAGGCGTATAAAGGGCGTATGGAATCGTCCGCCGAGCTGCCCCGGCAGATTCAGCAGGCGCTGGAGCGCGGCTGGACCGTCCTGACCGCCAACCAGCGCGCCGCGCGCACGCTGCATCACGGGTACGATCTCGACCAGCGCGCAAGCGGCCTCACCCACTGGGTGCCTCCAGCAATCCTCGCGTGGGATGTGTGGCTCACCAGCCTCTGGCATCGCCTTCTGCTCGATGGTGCCGCCTCAGAATTGCTGCTCAACCGCACGCAGGAGCACACCCTCTGGCGCGCGATCATCGCTGCGGACAGCGCGCCGGACGGCGCGGCAAGCAGCCTTCGCCCCGTCGACGCGCTCGCCGAGCTGACCGCCGATGCGTGGCTCATGCTGCACGCATACCGCGGCCGGCAGCGGTTGCAGGCCTCCGCCGCCAACGCAGACACACGCGCCTTCGCCCGCTGGGCCAGTGAGTTCGACCGTCGAGCGATTCGCGCGCAGTTCCTCACCCAGGCGCAGCTCCTCGAAGCCCTGCGCACCGCATTCGCCGCCAACCAACTTACGTCTCCAACCGGACTTCTGCTGGTCGGCTTTGACTCGAAGACGCCCGCGCAGACCGCCCTGCTCGACGCGATTCGCGACACTGACACGCAGATCGAAGAGTTTGCGCCGACCTCACCGACGCACCCACTCACCCTGGTCTCCGCCCCCGACGAGCGCGCCGAACTTGCCGCCTGCGCCCGCTGGCTGCGCGCCCGCCTCACCCAGCGGCCCACTGCGCGCATCGCCGTCATCGTTCCCGCCATCGAGACCTCGCGCGCCGAGATCGACCGCGTCTTCGGCCATACGCTCGCGCCCGAACTCAACGCGATCGACGCGCCCGCCAACTCCGGCCCATTTGAGTTCTCGCTGGGCGTTCCGCTGGCCCAAACGCCGATGGCCGCCGCCGCGCTCGACATACTGCGCTGGGGCACTGGCCCGCTTCCGCTCGACCGCGTCAGCGCGCTGCTGCTCTCGCCCCACTTCGCCGCGAGCGGTCCGGATTCCTCCGCAAAGACCAGTCCCTCCGCCTCCTCCGAGCGCGTGGCCCGCGCCGAGTTCGACGCCTTTGTCCTGCGCAAACAGCATTTGCTCCAACCCGAGATCTCGCTCGACGAGCTGCAGCCTCTCGTCTCCAACCCGAGGCACGGGGCCTCCAACCTTCCCATCCTGCTGAAGCACCTGAGCGCACTTCGCCCTCTCTTCCTGCGCCGCGACCTCCTCACCGCCGAACGCACCCACGCCGACTGGGCCGCAACCTTCCACGAGCTGCTGGACGCCGCCGGTTGGGCCGCGCCGGGACGCGACAACAGCGTCGAGTTCCAGACCCGGCGCAAGTGGGAGAGTGCGCTCGACGAGCTTGCGACCCTTGATTTCGATTCAGCTTTTGATTCGCGCGCAGACGGCACGCGCATCCGCTTCGCCACTGCCCTGGCCGCGCTCGAGCGCATCGCAACGCAGACCCTCTTCGCGCCCGAGTCGCGCCACGCGCCCATCCAGATCATGGGACCGCTGGAGTCCGCCGGCTCCAGCTTCGACGCCCTCTGGTTCCTCGGCGTCGACGACCTCGCCTGGCCCTCCAATCCCGCGCCCAATCCCCTGCTGCCCTGGCTCCTGCAGCGCGAACTCGCCATGCCCGGCACAGACCCCGTGCTCGACATCGGTCACGCCCGCCGCATCACCGAACGCATTGCCGCCTGCGCCCCCAACGTCCTCTTCAGCTACGCGCAGCAGTCCACCGAAGACGGCCAGCAGCGCCCATCCCCCATCGTCGCTGGCCTGGCCGCAACCGGCAGCACCCTCGAACTTCGCGGCACCGGCCAGATCGCCGCCGCCGAACCAGCCGCTGAATCTGTCGAACTCGAAGCATTCGCCGACGACGCACCCATCCCACCTCCGCCGGATCGCGTTCTACATGGCGGAGCGTCCATTCTCGCCTCCCAGGCCGCATGTGGCTTCCGCGCCTTCGCCGAGAAGCGCCTCTTCGCCTCCGGGCTCGACACTGCCTCCCTCGGCCTCGACCCCCGCGAGCGTGGCAGCCTCGTCCACGCCGTTCTGGAGAGCTTCTGGTCCCACGTCGAGACGCAAACCGCGCTCAAGCTCCTGACCACTGAAGAGCGCGACGGCATTCTCTCCCACTCGATCGACGCCGCATTCGCCAGGGACCACGCCCGTCCCGCGTCCGGCTGGCCCCGCGCCTACCTCGACACGGAACGCCAGCGCCTGCTCAACCTGCTCGGTCCGTGGCTCGACTACGAGGCCAACCAACGCGCGCCCTTCACCGTCAAATCGCGCGAAGAGACGCTCGACGACGTCCAGATCGGCCCGCTGCGCCTCGACATCCGAGTCGACCGCATCGACCGCATTGACCTCACCCAATGCTCCGGCGAATCAGACAACGAACCAGGCGAAGAACCGGAAGAAGTCTATTCCACCGGCGAGATCATTCTCGACTACAAGACCGGCCCCGCCAGCCCCGCCGACTGGCTCGGCGAGCGGCCCGACGCGCCGCAACTTCCGCTCTACGCCGTCGTCAGCGCCGCAGCCAACAATGAAGATGCGCCGCAGCTCGCCGCCGTCGCCTTCGCCAGCGTCCGCCTCGGCAAGGACCTGGGTCTCCACGGCTACGAGTCCCACGACGGAGTCCTGCCCAAGGCCGCAAAGCTGAAGGCCGAGAGCCTCGCAACTCAGGTAGAAGATTGGCGCGAGGTCCTCACTGCACTCGCCGAAGACTTCTACTCCGGTCAGGCCCGCGTCGATCCTAAGCAGTACCCGAAGACCTGCGAGCACTGCGAGCAGCGCCTGCTCTGCCGCCTCGATCCCGCCACGCTCGGCGCCAACTCGCTGGACGAAGATTTCGATGCCGGTTCCGACTCCAACTTGCCCGGCACCTCCGATTCTGCAAGCGCGGAGGCCGCCCGTGGCTGAACTCCTCCGCTTTCCCTCCAGCCCAGCCGCCGCACCGCCCGACGCCGAGGCCCGACGCCAGGCCCTCGATATCCGCCGCTCCTTCATCGTCGAGGCCCCGGCCGGCTCCGGCAAGACCGGCCTGCTCATCCAGCGCCTGCTCAAGCTGCTGGCCGACGAGTCCGTCGAGCAGCCAGAGCAGGTGCTCGCCATCACCTTCACCAACAAGGCCACCGCCGAGATGCGCGACCGCGTCCTCGCCCACCTGACCGCCACAGCTCAATCCAACGACACCGGCCAATCCACCGGAGAACCCGCCGTCCTGGATCAATTCGCCGCAGCTTCCTCCGAACCACACCCAGCCGAGAACGACTTCCAGGCCGAGACGCGGGAACTCGCCCGTGCCGTCCTCACCCGCGACCGCCAACTCGGCTGGGCGCTCGTAGACCACCCCCACCGCCTCAACATCCGCACCATCGACTCGGTCTGCGCCCAGATTGCGCGCACCCTCCCCGTTCTCTCCGGCTCCGGTGGCCGCCTCACCCCAGCGGACGACGCCGAGCCACTCCACCGCGAGGCCGCGCGTCGCACCCTGCTTCTGCTGGGCACGGGCGACGCAGCCTTCGACACTGCCCTGCGCAATCTCCTCCTCCATCGCGACGGCAACCTCGCCGAGTGCGAGTCCCTGCTCGCCAACATGCTCAGCCTGCGCGACCAGTGGGGCGACCTCATCCCCCTCACCCACGCGCAGCTCGACGAGGCGTGGCTCGACGCCAAAGTCCTGCCCCGCCTCGAACTTGCGCTCGACCACGCCATCTCCTCCGCGCTCACCCGCCTCGCGCAGATCTTCCCCGCCGATCTCCTCGCCGACCTCACCGGCCTCGCCGCCGATCTCGCTCCCGCCGCCCCATACAACCCCGAAGTCCCATCGCCCATCGCTCTCTGCGCCAACCTCCGAACCCCGCCCAAGCCCATCGCCGCAGCCCTCGACCACTGGCTCGCGCTACGCCATCTGCTCACAACTAATAGCGGAGAACTGCGTAAAGAAAGAGGGATTAACAGCCGTAACTTAAAGTTTGACTACAATAGAAAACACTCCAACCACACGCGCCTCGTCAATCTACTCGACGCCCTCCGCGGCCGCGACGACCTCCTCCTCGCCTTCGAGAAAGTTCGCGTCCTTCCCCCCGCTCACTACCCTGCCGATCAGTGGGCCGTCGCCAAATCCCTCTTCCGCGTTCTCAGCCGCGCGCTGGTCGAACTCCAACTCGTCTTCGCTGCACGCAACCAGTGCGACTTCACCGAACTCAGCCTCCTCGCCCGCCACGCACTCGCGGCCGACTCCGGCCCAGAAGACCTTGCCGCCGCCCTCGGCGCGCGCCTCCAGCACCTCCTCGTCGACGAGATGCAGGACACCTCCACCACCCAGTACGAGCTCATCGAACTCCTTACCAAGAGCTGGGACAGCTACGGGCAGACCGTCTTCCTGGTCGGCGACCCACGCCAATCCATCTACCTCTTCCGCCAGGCACGCGTCGAGCGCTTCATCCGCGCCATGCACACCGAGCGCCTCGGCGACCTTCCCCTCACGCGCCTCCGCCTCACGGCTAACTTCCGCTCTCAGAGCAGATTGGTCGATGACTTCAACCAGAACTTTACCCTGATCTTTCCGTCGGAATCCACCCTCCCCTACACCCCGGCCGACCCCACGCTGCCCGCCTCGCCTCATGCAAGCGCCACCGTCTGGCACGCCAATCCAATTTCAATCAGTCCGGACGACGCGACCACAGATCTCCTCACCCCGGCCCAATACAAGCGGCAACAGGCCCGCCGCGACGCCCTGGAGATTCGCAGCATCGCCCGCGAATGGCTCTCGAAGCCCCTCCCTCCGGGCCGCACCGAACCCTGGCAGATCGCCGTCCTGGTTCGCAGCCGCAACCATCTCAACGAGATCGTCGCCGCATTGAAACAGGAAGATGCAATTCCCTTCCGCGCGGTTGAGATCGAATCCCTCGGCCAGCGGCAGGAGGTCCTCGACCTCACCGCGCTCACCCGCGCCCTGCTCCACCCAGCCGACCGCACCGCCGCGCTTGCCGTCCTGCGCGCTCCCTGGTGCGGCCTCTCGCTGGCCGACCTGCACACCCTCACAGGCTGCGACGACCCATCCCTCCAGAGCCACTCCATCGCCCGCTTGATGGACGAGCGCGGCCACCTCCTGCCAGACGACTCCTGCCAGCGCCTCGCACGCGTCTGGAACGTCCTCCAATCCGCCGCATCCCAACGCGCGCGCCTCACCCCAGCCCAGCTCGTCGAGCGCGCCTGGCGCACCCTCGGCGGAGACGTTTTCCTCAGCGGTGAAAAAACATCTAACGCATTCAAATTCTTTGGACTACTGGATGAACTGAATCTTCAACTGAAAGATAATTCAACCGCCAGCCTCTTCGATCCCACTCTCCTGCAAACCCACCTCGACCGGCTCTTCGCCGAACCAGCTTCCATCCCTCCCGGCCAGTCTTTCGTCGAACTCCTCACAATTCACAAGGCCAAGGGTCTGGAGTGGGATGTCGTCCTCGTCCCAGCCCTCGAACGCCAGCCCGCGGCAGACCGCTCCCGCCTGCTCACCTGGTCCGAACTCGAGCCGCCCGACTCGTCCGCCGACCGCGCGGCCCACCTCATGCTCGCGCCCATCGCCGGTCGCGGCGAGCCGTCGAAGGCACTCAACAACTGGCTCAACGGAATCCACCGCGACCGCGAGGCTGCCGAGCGCCAGCGCCTCTTCTATGTCGCCTGCACCCGCGCCCGCCAGGAGTTGCACCTCTTCGCCGCACCCTCCCTATCCACCAATGGCGAGATCCATCCCCACACCGCCAGTCTCCTCGAAGCCGCCTGGCCCGCCGCCCAACCCCACTTTGCCGCAACACATCTTCCACAGAGCGCGTCAGTCCCGGCAGCTCCAGCCGAGCCCTTCGACCTCGACCTGGCCGCCTCCGCAGCCCCATCACATTCCACACTGCAACGCCTTCCGCTCGCCTTCGATCCCTCTGCCCGTTACGCCGCAGCCCGTACCCACAAACTGCCCTACGGCGATTCCGAGAGCGCCACCATCTCCAGCCCGGCCCAGTTCTCCCGCCCGGAAGGCTCGCTTGCCGCCCGCTCCTTCGGCAACGTCGTCCACGCCGCTCTGGAGGCCATTGCCACCCGCATTGCCATAGGCAGTTCACCCGAAGCGCTGCTCTCAGAAATCCCCACATGGACTCCGCGCTTCGCCGCCCTCCTGCGCACTGACGGACTTCCCCACACAACCATCAATCGCCTCGCCCGCGAAGCCCGCGCCGCCATGGAAAACGCTCTGCGCGACCCCGACGGCCTCTGGCTGCTCGCACCCCACACCGCAGCCGCCAGCGAACTGGCCCTTACCGCCTGGCCCAAACCAACCCCCACACTCGAGCCTGGGCCCGAAGCCCAAGCCAATCCCACCAGCCCAACTTCAGCCCCGGCCTCCGTTCGGCCCGTCTCCATCCGCCCCGTCTCTATCCGTATCGATCGCATCTTTCGTGCCGGCCCTGAACCTCATACCCCCGGCGAAGACTTCCTCTGGATCGTCGACTACAAGACCTCCGCCCCCGGCCCGTCCGGCCTCGACAACTTCCTCGCCGCGCAGCGCGCCACCTACGCGCCGCAGTTGGAAACCTACGCCCGCATCCTCACCCAGCTCCCGCACCCGGCTGACCGGCCCGCGCCCAAAGAGGTCCGCCTCGCGCTCTACTATCCCACCCTCCCCCATCTCCTCTGGTGGCCGTTCACCGCACTGTCCGCCTGAACCCACCGTCAGAGACACCAAAGATCATCTGCGCCGCAGCCGAATTCAATCTGCCAGCGAAGCCAGCGCGCGCTCCAGCTTCACTCCGCGCGATGCTTTGAGCAGCACGGCATCGCCACCCCGCAGATTCGCTTTGAGCCATGCGCCCGCCTCTTCCGGCGTCGCAACAAAGACCGCGGCGATTCCGCCCTGCGCCGCGCCCTCGACCAGCGCCGCAGCCAGCCCGCGCACGCCGACCACCGCATCCACGCCCCGCTGCGCCATCCGCTGTCCGCAAGCGCGATGCAGCGCCTCGCCCTCGGGCCCCAGCTCCAGCATCTCGCCCGCCACCACGATGTGCCTGCCTGTGTGCGTCACCGGCATCGCCAGCAGCGCATCCACCATCGCACCCAGCGCGCGAGGATTGGAGTTGTAACAATCGTTGACGATCTTCGCGCCGCGCCACTCGACGACCTCGCCGCGCTTCTCTCCCGCGCGCAGCCCGCCCAGCGCCGCGGCGCACTCCGCCAGCGGCATTCCGCTCTGCAATCCCACGGCAATCGCCGCCAGCGCGTTATGCACGTTGTGCCGGCCAAGCAGATGCAGTTGCACGCTGGCCAGCTCGCCGCGCGCCGTCACGGTGAAGACGATGCCCTCCGTGTCAAGCTCCGCAACCCCGCCCGCGCGAACGTCGGCACAGTCGCTCAGTCCAAAGTAGACCGCGCGCGAACCCATCCCCTCACCAAATTTAGCGACAAATTCATCGTCGCAGTTCAGCACCGCAATCCCATCCGGAGGCAGCGCCTCGATCAGCTCATACTTGGCGCGCGCAATGCCTGCCATGCCGTCGGCGAAGAACTCCAGATGCACCGGCGCGACGTTCGATACAACCGCCCAATCCGGCTCCGCGATGCATGCCAGCGCGGCGATCTCGCCCGCGTGGTTCATGCCCATCTCGACCACCGCAACCTCGTGCTCCGCCTCCAGTTTCAGCAGTTGCAACGGCAGCCCGAAGGCATTGTTCAGATTGCCCTGCGACTTCAGCACCCTGTCTTTTCCGTGCAAGCCGCGCGCGCCAAGCACCTCGGCCACCGCGTCCTTCGTCGTCGTCTTGCCCACAGAGCCGGTAATCGCAATCACGCGCCCGCCCCAGTGCCGCCGCACCATTCGCGCCAACCGCTGCAAGGCCGCGAGTACGCCGTCGGTCTCCGCATCGGAAACGCGCAGCAGGCGCCTCCGGGCCACACTCTCCGGCGCAACCCATCCCACGCTCACCACTGCGGCCACCGCGCCGTTGACCAGCGCCGCCGCAACAAAGTCGTGCCCATCGAAGCGCTCGCCGCGCACCGCAAAAAACAGCTCGCCCGCCGCGACCGTGCGCGAGTCGATCGCGTAGCCCACCGCCTCCGCGTTCGCCGCAAAATCGCCCTCGGCGTGAATCCACTCCGCAACCTGCTGCAACGTCAGCTTCACCGCATCTCCTTCAATATGTTCTCCGCTACAACCACATCGTCGAACGGAACCGTCCGGTCGCCGAGGACCTGCACCTTCTCGTGCCCCTTGCCTGCAATCAGGACGATGTCTCCCGCGCGCGCCGCCCGGATCGCAATCGCAATCGCCGCCGCGCGGTCCGGCTCGACGATGCATTCCGTATTCGTCTCGCGCACACCTACCAGCGCCTCCTCGATAATCGCCATCGGCTCCTCGCTGCGCGGGTTGTCGCTGGTCAGCACAACCAGATCGCTCCCCTCCGCAGCCGCCCGCCCCATCTTCGGCCTCTTCTCGCGGTCGCGGTCCCCGCCGCACCCGAAGAGCGTAATCACACGCCCGCCACGCTCGCCCACCAACTCGCGCGCCAGCGCAATCAAATTCCGCAGCGCATCGTCCGTATGCGCATAATCCACCACCACCGTAACGCCTGTATCGCCAGACGATACGGCCTGAAACCGCCCCGGCACCTGCTTCAACTCGCGCGCCGCGGATGCAATCTCATCCAGCGAAAGCCCCCGCGCCAGCGCCGCACACGAGGCCGCCAGCAGATTGTACACATTTACCCGTCCATGAAGCGGCGATTTGATGATGACCCTGTCGAGCGGCGTATCAAACTCAAACTGCGTACCACTAGCACTCTGCCGAACGCCAAATGCGCAATGAGTTGCATCTGGCTGCGCGATCCCGTAAGTCATTATGTCGTTGTATGAAAAACCCCGACTCATGAAAGGCCCATTCGAATCATCCATGTTGACGACCGCAACGCGCGGAGCCGCCGCGCCCACTCCAGCAAAGAGCTTCGCTTTTGCCGCGGCGTACTTCTCCATCGTCCCGTGATAGTCCAGGTGGTCCTGCGTGAGATTGGTAAAGATCGCCACATCCACCGGAATTCCCCACACACGCTCCTGCTCCAGCGCGTGCGAACTCATCTCCATCACGGCCTCGGTCGCGCCCGCGTGCACACCGTCCGCAAAGATCTTCAGCAGGTCCGAGGCCTCCGGCGTAGTATGTGGCGACACGCGCACCTCGTCGCCGATGCGCGTCTCAATCGTCCCGATCAGCACGCACTTTCGTCCCACACTGCGCAGCATCTGCTCCAGCAGATACGCGGTTGTGGTCTTGCCATTGGTCCCCGTCACCGCGCTGATCTTGAGCTTCCGCTCGGGATTCCCCATCACCGCAGCGCTCAACTCCGCCAGTGCGCGCCGTCCATGCGCAACATGCATTGCGGCAATCGCCGGATGTTCAGTCCGCAGCTTTGCATAGGCCTCCTGCGAGTCGGTGACAATCGCCGTAGCACCCTGCGCAATCGCCGCGTCGATGTAGCGATTGCCGTCCGTCGTTCCGCCGCGCATCGCCACAAACGCCGCGCCAGCGCGCACGCGGCGCGAGTCATACTCGACGCCGGCGACTTCGCCGGCATCCCCTCCACTCTCAATCCTCGTAACTTCTTTCAGCGTGTCAGCCCAATGCATATCCCGATTCTATGTCCCTTGCCGGCTCGCTGACTTGCTAACCCGCTGACTCGCTATCGCGAGAAGCGCACGACCACTTCAGTGCCCAGGGGAACCATGGTGCCTGCGGCCGGCGCCTGCTCGCGCGCCAGGCCGCTGCCCACCGGCTCAACCCGCAGGCCGAGCTTCGCCGCCGTCTCCACCACCTTGCGCAGCGCGGATCCGGTGAACGACGGCACGGCCACGCGCGCGCCGGCATCCACCACCACAGAGCCATTGGCGCGAGGCTCGACCTGTGGTGCAACGCTGGGAGCGCGCAGTGCGGCAGAGGCGTCCGGTGCGGCGTCCGGCATCGCCGAAGTTGTCCCGCCATTCGCGTTGAAGGCAGCCAGCACCTTCGCCGGCAGCAGCCCCAGAATGCGCGATGTCTTCGTGCTGCCAGTGGCCCGTGGTGGCGGAACAGACGCAGGAACAGCATTCATTGCTACAGCAGCGTGGTCTGAGTTCGCGTCCGCCGCGGTGCTGGTCGAAGCGCGCAGAGGATCGTCCGCGGGCAGGTTGTTGATCTCGTCGAACATTGCGTTCAGGTCTCTCCCGTGCTCGCTTGGCGCATCGCCCGGCACGCTCGCTGAAGCCGCCGCCATCAACTGTTTGCTCGTCTTCAGCGGCTGGTCGTGCGGCACGCCGAGGTACTCCAGCACCTGTTGCGCCACCTCCTGGAAGACCGGTGCCGACACCGCCGCGCCGTAGCGGCTGCCCACCGTTGGCGTGTCGATGACCACCGCAATGGAAATCGCGGGCGAACTGACCGGCGCGAAGCCCGCGAAGCTGGCCACCAACTTGGTATGCGAGTAGGTATGCGTCGCCGGATCGATCTTCTGCGCCGTTCCGGTCTTGCCTCCAGCGCTGTAT
This sequence comes from Acidobacteriaceae bacterium, assembly GCA_036803645.1. GTDB lineage: Bacteria > Acidobacteriota > Terriglobia > Terriglobales > Acidobacteriaceae > Edaphobacter. The sequence continues at coordinate 10,764 of DAIRTY010000006.1, forward strand.
CCGTTCAACTGCGCGCCCTTGCCCGTTCCCTCGATTACGATGCCCTGCATCATGCTTCGCATCTTGGCCGCCGTCAGTTCCTGAATCACGCGGTGCGCGCCATCCGGCAAATTTGCCGGAAGCTGGTTCGCGGGCCGGAAGGCCGCGGGCTGCAATCGCGCGTCGCCCTTCGTCGCATCGGTCGATTGCAGCAGGATGTGCGGCGGCATATACACGCCGCCATTGGCAATTGCGCTCACCATGGTGACAAGCTGAATGGGCGTCACACCCACCTCCTGCCCAATCGCGATGGACAGAATGCTGGTGGAGCCCCACTTGCGCGGTGCTTGCAGCAGCCCGCGCGTCTCGCTGGGCAGCTCGATGCCCGAGCGGTCGCCGAAGCCGAAGCCCTTGATGTATTTGTAGAAGGTGTCCGGGCCAACCTTCAGGGCCATCTTGGCCGCGCCCACATCGCTCGAGTGCTCCAGCGCAGACTGCACTGTCACCTGATGCATGCCCATGTCGCTCTTATCGTCGTGCAGCGTACGCCCGTACATGGTCATCAAGCCGCCCTGGCAGTCCACAATGTCGGTCGGCTCCACGCCCGCCGCGTCGATCGCCGTCGAGTACGTCACCAGCTTGAAGGTCGAGCCCGGCTCGTACACATCGCTCACCGCAAGATTGGTCAGCGAGCCCGGCTCCATGTGCCGCGAGTCGTTGGGGTTGAAGCGCGGAGAGACAGCGAGCGCCAGAATCTGCCCCGTGTGCGGGTCCTGCACCACCACCGTGCCATGCAGCGCGCCCACCTTGGCCACCTGCTCATCCAGCGCACGCTCGGCCATGTACTGAATGTTGGAGTCGATTGTGAGCACCAGGTTTTCGCCCGGCATCGGCTCGTTCTCCACGCTTCCCATCACATGGCGCCGGGCGTCCACCGCGTTCAGCATGTGTCCCGGTTCGCCATGCATCTCATTGTCGAACTCCTGCTCCAACCCGCCCAACCCCGTATCGTCCGAGCCTACATAGCCCAGCACCTGCGCGGCCAGATCGTTATTGGGATAAAACCGCTTGAACTCCTTTTGGAAATAGACGCCCTTCAAGTTCAGCTCGTGCACGCGGTTTGCCATCTCCGCATTCACGCGCCGCGCCACCCACGCAAAGTTTTTCGAGTCGTTGAAGCGCGCCAGAATCTGCTGCTCCGACGTGAAATTATCGCTTGCATCCGTATGCACAATCTGGGCCAGCATCTCCGCCGCGTTGGCACGGTTTCCGCCCATTTCCGTTGGGTCCGCGTAGATCGAATCCACCGAGACCGTCACGGCCAGCTCGCGCAGGTTGCGGTCGTAGAGCACGCCCCGTTGAGGCGCCACCTCGAAGGTGTGCTGCTGCTGGCGTTTTGCCTTGTCGATCCACTCCGAGTGCTGGATCACCTGTAACCACACAAGCCTTCCGCCGATGACCCCAGCCCACACGCAGAACAAGATCGCCACCCACGCAAAGCGTACCTTGCGGATCGGAGCGGTCAGTGTCCGGCGCGAGGTCTGTCGGGTCGTCTTATTCATGGAATCCAAAACCACCTGAATCTAGGGCAGCGTCGGTGTAGACGCCTGCGCCAGCACGGGAACATTGCCGCCAGCCCCATCGGGGCGCACCACCTGGCCCGGCTCGGGTGCATTGAGACCGAGCTGCTCGCGGGCGATCTGATCGATGCGCACCGGATTGCTCAACTGAGCCTCGCTCAGCCGCAGTTGCCGGTTCTGCTCCTGCATCCCAGCCACCTGCTGCTTCTGCGTCTCCACCTGGTAGCCGATCTCGATGGCCAAAAAGTGCTGCCACACATATACCATCACCAGCGCAAACAGAATGCTCATGGTTATGGTGAAGATTTTCATCTCCCGCCTGCGCTTCGGATCGTCGGCCTTCACAATGCGGCTGTTGTCGATGTGCTTGACGAAGAAGACCTCGGGAGTGGGTCCGCGCCGGGCGCGCTGCTGCATCTCGAACAACTCGCGGTTGCGCGCTGCGCGGGCCTGCGCAGCATTGCTCATGCCGCCCATTCCGAAGATTGTGCCCTGCTGTGCCATCGCTGCTGTCGCCATCGCCCCTCCTTTACCTTGTCTCGCCTTTGTACTTGTTCGCTGTTCCCTGTTCCCTGATCCCTGTTCCCTGCTTTTCCGCCGACCGCATCTTTGCGCTTCTCGACCGCGGGTTGCGCATCTGCTCCTGCTCCTGGGCAACCACCGGCTTCTTGGTCAAAACCTTATAAATCCCAGCGTGCCCTGCGTCGCGTAACGCATCTTTCACCAGCCGGTCTTCCAGCGAGTGGAAGCTGATCAGCACCAGCCTTCCTCCCGGTTTCAGCAGAGATGGCGCGCTCCCGAGCAGCGTCCGGATCTCCCCCAGTTCATCATTCACTCGAATTCGAAGCGCCTGAAAGGTCCGTGTCGCGGGATGAATCTTGTCGCCTTTCATTGAGGGGGCCGCGGCCGATATGATTCCAGCTAACTCCGCTGTCGTCCGTATCGGCCGGGCCCGCACAATGGCTCTGGCGATTCTCCGCGACCTCCTTTCCTCTCCGAATTCGTAAATCAGGTCGGCGAGTTCGTTTTCGTCTTCCTGATTTACCACTTGCTCGGCCGTCTCGCCCGTGCGCGTATCCATGCGCATGTCGAGCGGTGCATCCAGCCGAAAACTGAATCCTCTCTGTGCCTCGTCCAACTGCAGGCTGCTAACGCCAAAGTCGGCAAGCAATCCGTCTAGACTCCCCGGCGCGATCACTCCGCCCGCCTCCGAGAAAGCTCGCGGCTCGAACGTCACCTCCGGCATCGCATCGCCAATCTCAGCCCTGACCTCGTCCATCCGGGCCTTGGCCAACTCCATCGCCTGCGGGTCGCGGTCGAAGCAGATCAACCTGCCCTTTGCGCCCAGCCTCTTCGCAATCTCCGAAGAGTGTCCGCCCAGCCCGACCGTCGCATCGGCAATCACGCCGCCCGCTCGCACATTGAGGAACTGCAAAACTTCATCTAAAAGAACCGGCACATGTTGCGGTTTATTCATCCCGTCCGCCTCTGTGCTGCCCCTGGGGGCCAAACCAAACTCTCGCTTCCCTGCAAAACTCTTCCCGTCCTACGTCTCGTTCGTCTTCCCCGCGAACGCGCTCAGGTCCTCGTCCGTCAGCTCGACCGCGCCCGTGGCCTTGGTCATCATGCCGGTGAAGACCTCGCTGTTCACAACCTCCAGCAGCGTCTGCGACCCCAGCACCTCGACGTCGCCCGTCACCTTCGCCATCTCCCTCAGCTTCTGCGGGATCAGCAACCGGCCCTGCGCGTCCATCTCCGCCATCTGCCCGTAAAAATTCGTTACATCCTGAAACTTCCGCCGCACCGGGTCCATGGGAGACATCTTCTTCAGCGACTCCTCAATCTCCTCCCACTCCTTCAGCGGATAGATCTGCGCCCGCTTGCCATCCATGCTCGTGATATAGAACAGAGGCCCGTACACCTCGTCCACCCGGCGCTTGAACTCAGCCGGCAGCTTCAGCCGGCCCTTCTCGTCCACGCGCGTCGGGTGATTGCCTCGAAACATCTCAACCTCAGCTCCCGGAACCAAACTTGTCAGCCCGGAGAGTCCATTCTTGTGGGGTAAACTGACTCCAATGTGAGTGCGTCATTCCCTTGCACTCCATTTTCTACCACTTTATTCCACACCGCAATCCTGCCGCAGCAGCTTCCCGTTGGCAAGCCCTAAATTAGGAAATCACTGCATTATTTTTGGCTGAATGTGGAAAAATCTACCTGTAGAGTCACTTAAGCCACAGCCCCTATATGTAGTGTTTTGACCGATGGTTCTCCCGCAAACTCCCCCTTGCACCCCACCCAAACCTCATATAGCAAAATAAAAGCGAAGATCGCCTGCCCCACTCACAGACGAATCAATCCACCGCAATCGCGCCCGTCCGCTGATGCCGTCCCAGCCACCACACCAGGTAAGCCAGCACAACGAGGTTCGCCCCCAGCAGACACACCCGCACCCAGTCAGGGTGCCGCGCAATCTCGAATACCTCCCAAGGCAGAAATGCCGTGGTCGCTCCCACCGTAAGGTACTCGGCCCACTTCTTCTCCATCACCAGTCCAACTCCCTCCGTCACCCGCAACGCCGAATAGAAGAGTGTAGCCACGCCAATCTGTTTCAGCCGTAGCGACGTCATCGCGTCCAGGTGGTCGATCACATACGACACCAGCCGCCCATCGGGATCGACCCTCAGTCTCCCTGCCAGTTGCGTTGCCGCATCGCCCAGATCGTGATGGATAAAGTGGATCGCACCGACGCCGACCAAGAAGAAGAAGACTGCCTCCACCAGCTTCAGCAGCCCAATCGCCAGCAACCCGCCGTCGTGATGCCACGCGACGCACTTGTGGACTGCGCCAGCCTTGTCTTCGCTGGCCACACCGGATCTCTTTCCACCAGCTTCGCCGGCTCTCTCTCCACCAGCTTCGCCAACTTTTTTTATCTCAACCGCACTTCCCATATCCTCTACGCCGCGTCCCCACCTGCAATATGCTCTATAACCAGTTGACGAGTGCCGCGCTCGGTTGTCAACACAACCGGCGTAGCCATGCAGACGCTCTACCGCAGCGCCATCCGCCGGCTCTCCATCGCTACAAGATATGGCCGCGCCTTCTCCAGCGCAGCCTGCGCCGTCAGTCCATACTTCTCGCGCAACTCCTCCAGATTGCCGTGCTCGATGAACTGGTCGGGCCAGCCCACGCGCACCACCGGCACGTCGAATTCCATCTCGCTCAGCGCCTCCAGCACAGCCGAGCCGAAGCCGCCCGCCAGCACATGATCCTCCAGCGTCACCAGCAGCCCGCAGCGCCGCGCGGACTCGGCCACCGTGACGCGGTCGATCGGCTTGGCGAAGCGCGGGTTGACCACCGCGGCCGAAAATCCCTCGCGCTCCAGCATCTCGGCCAGACGCATGGCCTCGGGAAGCATCGCGCCCAACCCGAAGATGGCAACGTCGTTGCCGTCGCGGACCACCTCGGCAACGCCAATCTCGAGCGCCCGCGGCTGCGCCTTCACCGCCACGCCCGGTCCCGCGCCGCGCGGGTAGCGGATCGCCACTGGTCCGGCGTGCAGCATCGCCGTGTACATCATGTCGGCCAGTTCGTCCTCGTCCTTGGGAACCATGTGAACGATGTTGGGCAGGCTGCGCAGGTAGCTGATGTCGAAGAGCCCGTGGTGCGTCGGTCCGTCGTCGCTGGAGAGGCCGCCGCGGTCCATGCAGAAGACCACCGGCAGATTTTGCAGGCACACATCATGCACAATCGGATCGAACGCACGTTGCAGGAATGTCGAGTAGATGGCGCAGAACGGCTTGTATCCCTTGGTCGCCATGCCCGCCGCGAAGACCACCGCGTGCGGCTCCGCGATCCCCACATCGAAGTAGCGATTGGGATGCTTTGGGCGGAAGAGGTCGAGCCCAGTGCCGCTGGGCATCGCCGCCGTAATCGCCACAATCTTGTCATTGTCGTCGGCCAGTTTCGAGAGCGTTTCGCCAAAGACCTCCGAGTAGGTCTTCTTGCCCGCCGGCTTGGTCTCACCCGTCTCCGGATCGTACGGCCCCAGCCCGTGGAACTTCTTCTGCTTCTCCTCGGCCGGCTGGAAGCCGCGCCCCTTCTGCGTAATCGCGTGCAGGATCACCGGCTTGTTCTGCTGCTTCAGAAACTTGAATGTCTCGATCAGCAGCGGCAGGTTGTGTCCGTCTACCGGCCCGTAGTAGCTCAGCCCGAACTCCTCGAAGAGCATTCCCGGCCCGATCAGTCCCTTGGCTGCTTCCTCCGCCTTGCGTGCCACATGCCGCACTGTCTTGCCGCCGAAGCGCTCCAGCATCGTGGCCGCGCGGTCGTGCATTGCGGCAACCGTCGGATTGGTCACGATCTTGTGCAGGTACTCCGCGATCGCACCCACGTTCTTGTCGATCGACCATGCATTGTCGTTCAGCACCACGATCAGCCGCTTGGTCTGCGTGGCGATGTTGTTCAGCGCCTCGAAGGACATGCCGTTGGTGAACGCCGCATCTCCGCACAGCGCGACAATGTGTTCCTTGCCGCCGGACATGTCCCGCGCCACGGCCATGCCAAGCGCCGCGCTCAGGGCAGTGCCCGCGTGACCGGCCCCATAACTGTCATGTTCACTCTCAGTCCGCAGCATGAAGCCGTTCAGCCCGCCCGGCTGGCGGATGGTCTCGAACCTGCGGTTGCGCCCGGTCAGCATCTTGTGTACATACGCCTGGTGGCTCACGTCGAAGACGAAGCTGTCGCGCGGCGTGTCGAAGACGTAGTGCAGCGCCAGCGTCAGCTCCACCACGCCCAGGTTTGGGCCCAGGTGCCCGCCCGTCTTGGCAACGCCAACGATCAGTCGCTCGCGTATCTCTTCGGCAAGTTGAGTCAGTTGCGGAATGGTCAACCGCTTCACATCCGCCGGAGACTCGATCCCGCTCAACAGCTCTTCCATGCTCATCCTGTCTGAAGCTGTTGCCTGCCATGCGTCCTTCGTTTGCGCAGGAGCCCCAGCCCTTTAGTATACCAACCTCTTGGTCGCGCCCGCGGCCATTGCATTCACTCTGGTCCAATCCGCTTCATCCACGCATCTTCAAGCCCCTGAAGTACCACAGGCTTCCCCCAAAAGTGCCAGTACCATATGCCCGCCCATCGCTTACCATCAAGGCGTGAGATGATCGCCACATTGGAAACACGCGAAGTTACGCGAAGTGAAGCCTTGCGGTTCGAGACCCTCGATCGATACGAGATCCTCGGTGCATTGCCCGACCCCGCCATCGACGACCTCGTCGAGCTGGCCGCAAAGGCCTGCAACGCCACCGTCGCCGGGGTCTCCTTTGCCGCCGCCGACCGCATCTGTATCTACTCCCGATGCGGCTTCCGCGACACCGAGCTGCCTCTCGGCAGCCTGCCCTCGGTGCCCCCGTTGCGCAGCCAGAGCGTATATGAGATCTCCGACGCCACCGACCACCCCGCCTTCGCTCCTGGCGGGATACTGCTCGCCGGCCGCACCTTCCGCTTCTATGCCGACGCCCCGCTCACCACGCCCTCCGGAATCCGTCTTGGCTCCCTCTTTGTCCTCGACGTCCCCTCGCGAAGGCTCACCCCCCTGCAGACGCAGACCCTCAGCGTCCTTGGCCGCCAGGCGATGACCTCGATCGAACTCAACCACGCCCAGCGCCAGATGGACCGCGTCGCCCGCGCCCGCCAACGGATCGAGTCCTCGCTCACCGTCGAACGCAACTTCGTCTCCACCGTGCTCGACACCGTCGACGCCCTGGTCGCCGTCTTCGACACCGCCGGCCGCATCGTCCGCTTCAATCGCGCCTGCGAGGCCGCCTCTGGATACAACTTCCCCACCCTGGTGGGACGGACCCTCTGGGACAAGCTCATCCCCCGTGCCGACGTCCCCGCTGCCGTGCAGAACTTCGAGCGCCTGCGCGCCAATGGCTCGCCCGTCGCATTCGAGAACCAGTGGCTGCACCGCGACGGTAGCCTGCGCCGCATCGCCTGGTCGGCATCGCCCCTCTTCGACGACCAGGGACAGATCAACTTCATCATCGCCACCGGCATCGACGTCACCGTCCAGCGCGGCGCCGAAGAGACCCTGCGAGAGAGCGAAGCCCGCTATCGTCAGCTCGTCGAAGGCTCACTCGGCATGGTCTGCACCCACGACCTGCAGGGCCTTCTGCTCTCCGTCAACAACCACGGCGTGCAGAGTATCGGCCGTACCCGCGAAGAAGTGGTCGGCCATCGGCTCTCCGAGTTCATGCCCGAGGACCACCGGGCGGAATTCGACAATTACCTCAGCAACATCGTCAACAAGGGAGAGATCCAGGGGCTGCTCCACCTGCGCCACGCCGACGGAGGCGCGCGCGTCATCGCATTCCGCAACAAACTCATCCAGGCCCCAGGGCGAGACCCCTACGTCCTCGGTTTCGGCATCGACATCAGCGAGCAGGTCCGCGCCGAAGACCAGCTCCGCTCCCTCATCCGCCAATCCGACTCCGTCCTCGAGTCCGTCGGCGACGGCATCTACGGCATCGACCTCGACGGCAACTGCACCGTCGTCAACCCCGCCGCCGCACAGATGCTCGGCTTCAAACCCGAAGAACTCCTCGGCCGCAACATGCACTCCCTCATCCACCACACCCGCGTTGATGGAACCCCCTACCCGGAGGATGTGTGCCCCATTCAAAACTCCATCCACGACCTCGACACCGTTCGCATCTCCGACGAAATCTTCTGGCGCAAGGACGGCACCAGCTTCCCCGTCGAGTACGTCGCCTGTCCACAGATCGAAATCGAGCCGGTTCCCGAACCCAAAATCGAGCCCAAAATCGAATCCGGAATCCTGTTTGAAACCCAGCCCGCGGTTCAGCCCAAAGTACAGCCCGGGACCGATCTCGCCTCCCTGGACGCAAGGCCCGCGGCAAAGGCCGTCGGCGTCGTCGTCGCCTTCACCGATACCACCGAGCGACGGGCCCTCGACCGCATGAAGGACGAGTTCATCTCCACCGTCTCGCACGAACTGCGCACGCCCCTCACTTCGCTGCGCGCCGCCCTCGGCCTCATCACCGGTGGCTCGCTCGACACCCGTCCGCAGAAGCTCAAGCAGATGCTCGAGATCGCCGCCGGAAACACCGACCGCCTCGTCCGCCTGGTCAACGACATCCTCGAACTCGAACGCATCGGCTCCGGCAACGCCGAGTTGCACTCCACCATGTGCTCGGCAGACGACCTCTTCCGCCGCGTCGCCATCCTGCAGCAGACAGACGCCGCCAAGGCCCAGATCCGCATCACCTTCAACTCCCACGGCGTCAACGTCTGGGCAGACCCCGACCGCATCCTTCAGACCATCGCCAACCTCGTCTCCAACGCCATCAAGTTCTCCCCTCCAGGCACGGAGATCCATCTGCAATCGCGCCACACCGATGCCTGCGAAGCCGAAATCCAGGTCCGCGACCAGGGCCGCGGAATCCCCGAAGACAAGCTCGAAAGCATCTTCGAGCGATTCCACCAGGTCGACGCCTCAGACTCCAGAACCATGGGTGGAACCGGCCTCGGACTTGCCATCTGCCGCTCCATCGTCGCCCAGCATGGTGGCCGTATCTGGGCAACCAGCACCCTCGGCAAAGGCTCAACCTTCCACTTCCCCCTCCCCACCCGCCCCGCCAGCAACCTCCTCTAGTATTTCCGGCTCTTAGCGACGAATCATCTGCTTGAGTTGAGGGATGACGGCCCTCGCAGCAGAACCCGCAGGTGACTGTATGGACATAAGAATCGCGTTCACCGCGATCTCAGGATGATTGTGATGATAGCCGCGTATAAATATCCCTAACCCGGATAATTCGCGAAGTTTAGGATGCGAGAAGCCTCTTGTGTTAAAAACATGT
>DAIRTY010000007.1:0-14229 GCA_036803645.1 Acidobacteriaceae bacterium
CTGTTTTTCGGAAGAGGTCGTAGCAACCTTTAACGGGAACTTTCTGTCGGTGGTCACTGCCGAGTGGCGATTGCTGACCAGCATACTGGTCTGGCGATGAGTGGACGTTCGTCTCTCCGCTGTATTGCATCTCACATGTATCGGCGAGCGTCCGCGATGCCGCCCCGCAACCTGCGACGACGTGGTCGAGGCGATGGATGAAGAGGGTCCGGGCATCACCGCTCCACTGGCTGCGGCCAAACTCGGCGGCGGCTGAGGATCCTTGGAATGCCAAAAGGTCAAATCGAACAGCACCGCACCAATCGGGTCGGCTGGCTGCGTGCTGCAGTCCTTGGTGCGAATGACGGAGTCTTATCGACCGGTAGCTTGGTGCTCGGAGTGGCTGCCGCGCATGGATCGCACAAGAGTGTCTTGGTGGCAGGAGTGGCAGGGTTGGTTGCGGGGGCCATGTCGATGGCCGCAGGGGAATATGTTTCTGTTCATTCACAGGAAGACACCGAAAAAGCAGACCTGCGGCTTGAGCGCCGGGAAATCAGAGCAGATCCGAAGGGTGAACATCGGGAGCTGGCAGCAATTTACGTGGGTCGAGGTCTTGACCCCGCACTCGCTGGGCAAGTAGCACAGCAGCTCATGGCCCGCAATGCGTTGCAAGCGCATGCACGGGATGAACTCGGTATTACCGAAGCTCTCAGGGCACGCCCGATCCAGGCTGCCCTGACGTCAGGCGTCAGCTTCGCCGTCGGTGCAGGGCTGCCTCTTCTGATCTCAAGTCTTGCCCCGCAGCGCGTCTTGATTCCATTTGTAGCTGGAATATCTTTGATCTTTCTTGCTCTTCTCGGCGGAGTGGCTGCACGAGCGGGCGGGGCACCAGTAGTGAAGGGAGCACTTCGCGTTATGTTTTGGGGTGCACTGGCGATGGGCATTACGGCGAGCGTTGGAACGTTATTCGGAGCAGCGACTTAACAAGCCATCGGTGCTGATCCAGCCCTCGGATCACGTCGGCTCCAGCCCGGCAATACTCGTAAAAAGGGGAATCCTGTCCATTCGGAGCAGAAATCCCAGCCGGGCCCGCAAACAACTTTCCTTGAGTGTGGACCTTACTTGTTCTCCATAGCGCTCACGGATTCGGCACCGTAAACAGCCGGTCATAGTCGCGCCAGTGCCCATTCATCACCTCGATCTTGTGTTGAATTTGACTGGTCAAATTGGGGCCAAGGCGCATGATCGTCTCTTCCCCGGTCGTCGGGGCCAGGTCCAGAATCGGTTCGGTCGTGCTTTCCAGCAGGCGGTTGAGATTGACCATGGTGTCAATCTCCTTGCGCGCTGTTCCCATCAGGTCGGTGCGGTCCCAGCCGGACTGGACGCCCAGAACCGGATTCACCTCGGGCTTCACCCCCAGGCTCTTCACGCGATCAAGTTGAGCCTGATAGGCGACCATGTTATCGGCCGACTGGAGCAGATAGATGACCGCCTGCAGCCGCTTGCCCATAAGGTCCCACTGCTTGCGTGCTGCCTCGTCTTTTGTGGCGCCCTCCATGCCCTGTACCAGGCTCAAGGCCCGGCGCGCTCGCGGCACCGTCAGTTCGATCGTGCGCTGGAAGAGCATCTTCGCGCCCCATCCCTCATACATGCGCATTGCCTGGATATCGATGAGGTCACCGGCCTGGTCCTCGCCTTTGGCCTGGAAGAGAAATGCACGGTAGTCCTTCTTCTCTTTCGCGGTCAGTTCCTCTGGAAACGGAACCATGGGACGAGTGATCCAGCGGTTCAGCACATGCCCCATCATCAAAACGTCACCGAAGTTCAATACCTGCAAATTGTGCTGCACGTCATTCAGCGCGCTCCACACTTCCATCAGGTTGTCCGCCTGCGCCTCGCCAACCTCGCTTACTGCAAATGCGCGCAATGCCGTCACCCGCTCCAGCAGCGTCCTCATGGGCATGCCGCGGGTGAACTTCGCCAGCCGGTAGTTGAAGTCGATGGTCGTCGCGTCACCCAGATTGATAGCGACTCGCGCAGGAGCGCCGGCCGTCACGTCACTCCCGCCCCCTCCGCCACTCATCGATGGCACGACGATGCCGACGACAGGGTAGAATGCCACGCCGCTCCCGCCCCCGGCCACGCCAGCGAAGCGCCGCCCATCAGGCCCTTCACGACCCTCGACTGCCAGGCCACGCGGAAGTTTACGCACGATGTTCTCGAGCACGTCGGGAGAAAACGTCGGCAGCATCCACTGGCGGGCGGCGATCGGATTCAGGTTGATCTCGATCTCGTGGCCCGCGTCCTTCGCGGCCTGTTGCGCATTGATCAGAAAGCCCGAAACCCGGTCCGACATCGGGCGGTCCTGATAATTGGTGTTGCCGTTGATGCCCGGATAAAGCGACGCCGCCCAGTCGAAGCCCGAGCCGGCATCCGTCGTCACCCAGTTGAATTGCTCCACCTCGGGGCAGGTTTTCAGCAGGAGCTGCATGGCTTCGCGGTATATGCGCAACATCTCGGGCGCGTCCACGTTGGGAGCAAAGTACGCCTTGCGTGAGCGATTGGGCTGGTCGATGCGCGGACCGCGCAACTCAGGGTGCGCCGCGAAGAACGCCTCCGGCATCACCGCCGGCTCGTTCGCGCTCCAGACTCCCTTGAGGCCATATCTCCCCAGGATTGCGCATCGCTGTTGCAATACACCCGTGACGTTGGCAGAGTACTTCATGTCCACATAGGGCTGTACGTCCTTCGGCGGAAAGATTGTCAGCAGTCCGGCGTGGTGCGCGAACCACATCGGGTAAGGGTCGCCAGTATCCATCTCCCAGGTGGCCAGAGGCAACCCCTCCGTTACGGACATATGTGTTGCCCCCAGCTCCTTTGAGAGCGTTGCCTTGCGTTGGTACTGGGCCAGATCTTCCTGCGTTCCAGACTGCGCCCGCAAAACGGAGATCAGCAATACGTTCACTAGCACCGGAGCGATCAGCAGTGTGCAGACGGTCTTGATTGGGCCTGACATCACTCACCGCCTTCTGGCGGATTCGTTCCGCGCGGCGCGGCTCCAGAAGGCGCTGCGGTGGGCAGTGCATCGGCGCACAACTCCAGCACCGCTATCGCATTCAGGCTGTTCTGCGACGAGCCGTTGGTATCGGTACCGTCTTCCATGGGCGCGAGCGCATTGGGAGGATCTGCGCGGCCGATGCGACCGCGCACGCCGTGCAGAGAAGCGACCGCACTCTGCGCCAGCGTCGGATCGCGGTTCACGGAATAGGCATACGCCTGCATCTTTCCCAGGCTGATGACTTCGCCCGAATCGGCGCAGAAAGCTGTCCAGATTTTCTTCCATTCGGGATCGTCGATGCTCATATTGAGCTCAGCCATCAACTCTGCACCGCCCATGATGGTGGAAAGGTTGTATTTGCCAAGCGTGATGTCACGTGCGGTAAGCACGCCTGTCGCGGGATCGAAGCCCATCAGCAGATTTCTCCCCGTGCGGAAGCCGTGAGGCATCGCTTCCATGGACTTCATGCCGGCGAGTATCTTGTCGCGCCAGCGGGTATCGCCGGTGCGTTCCCACTCGGTCATCCAGTTGCCGGCGATGGCGAGCCAGTCCGGGCCGGAGCGCACTCGCGCGACAAACTTCTCGTCGCCTGGGCGCGGCGGATCGGCCTCGCGCATCGGATCGTAGGTAATGATGGATTTTTCCGCCTGCAACGCCTCGCGCATCACGTCGCCGGTGCGTTCGTCGCCGGTGAGGTAGTAGTAGAAGCGCCGGAAGCCGGCCTGACCGATGCGCGCCTCTTTGGCCCCGTCGCCCCAGTGCGAGACGCCGTGCCGCGTGCCCAGGCCGGCCATGGGACCGAAGTGATAACTGTCCACCTCGCCGGTGTGTCGCGTCATGGCCTCAGCCATGCGGAAGATGTCCGAGCGACCCGTGCGCAGGAAGGAGGTCCAAAGCCAGGTGTCGGTTCCCAACTCGGAGTTGTCCCATGCCATACCGCCAAGATCATAGCGCCAGACATGCCGTTCGCGGTCGAACGAGTGGACCACGTCGCCGTAGTTCCAGAAGCCATACCAGTTGCGCTGATCCACCTGCCCGGCGTAGAGGTTGAGTGTAGCGTCGAGGCCGCTCTCAATCGTGGCCTTGAAGGGCGTTGACGTGTCCCGCACGCTCCACAGGCCGAACGCCCGGACGTCGTGGTAGTACTGCGGCGAGGCGACCAGCATCGGTGCATGGGCGCCGGTTCTGGCCATCGCTGCGCTGGCGGCTTTCGCAGACACGCTGCCCGCTGGCCACAAGGTAAGCTCACTGGTGCGAGCAATGCCAAACGGCGTGCTATCGCCCGGCTGCACGTCTTCGTAGGAAGCTTCCAATCCGTGCGCCCGTGTGTCGTAGTGGCGCAGATCCATCGGCGCGGCCTCGGGCGACCACACCCACGCAGTGAGCGCTGCAGCAGGACTGGAGGCATTCTGCACATGTAACTCCGCCGGATAGGACTGCCAGAAATTTTTGATGCTCACACCCAACCCGCCGCTCACATCGCCGACAAACGCCAGGCCCGAGGCGCGCTTGCCAGCCGCCGAAAACAACCAGGTGCTTTGCGGGTTCGTGCGCTTCTGGATGGTGAATCCGTCGGGCGAGAGCTGCACCAGCTTGAAGTCGTCCCACACCGCCCAGTTGTTCACCATATTCAGGCCCTGCCGATTCATCTGCGCGCGGTTTGGCACGCGCAGTCCCGCCAGTTGCGCTGGGTAGGCGTCGTTGCCATTTCCATTGCCATCGGTGACGATGCGCGTCAGTCCCGAGCGCCCAATCAGCGGCTGGATCGGCTCGGACCAAAGGCCGTCCCCCTCGCCAGAGAAGCGCACATGACGGTTCTGGATCTCCTCGCGCATGGGCACGGCAAATGTGACGCCGAGCCCGTGAACAAAATCCTTCTCCTGGTCGCCGTCGAAGAAGATTGTATGCACCATGCGGACCGAAGTTTCGCCCGCGTAGAAATAAAGCCGCACATGGAACGGCAACCACTCGCGGCCTGAGGTCGTGCCCTTGTGTACACCCTCGAACTTCACCACCGCTCGCACGGGGCCGGACTGCTCGACGGTGACTTTCTTGACAAGGCTGATAAATCTCTCGCGTGGGCGCACCTCGTCCGAGCTGACTTCGGGGCCGCTCTGCAAGATGCAGACCAGTTCCGCCGCGCCGGCGATTCTACGGCCTTCAATCGTCATTGACTCCACCAGGTTCGAGCCGCCCGCGGAGGGAATGGCGCATTGAAGCACGCCAGTGTCGACAACGATCGACTTGCCGCTGTTCGTGACTTTCAACGCAGGGGAGATCGCGGGCGAGCCGGTTGACAAGCTCATTGGACCTGCCAGGCCGGCGGGAACTACCGTGGCGAAGCCGCTCCATTTGATGGAACCGTCCGGCCAGGATGCCAGCGGCCAGCTCTGCAATGGCAACTCCTTGCCTGGCGCGCTCAGGCGGAAGCTCGTGCCGCGGCCAACGGCACCCTGTGGCCAGGGCACTCCCCAACTGACGCCCGCCGACACGAGTGGCGGCTGCTCCCCCAGCCATGAAAGCGAGACGGTTCCTGGCGAGGTGGCAACTGGGGCCGCGTCCGGCCCGCGAGTCTGCGCAGCGGCTGCAAGCAGATTGCCCTCAGCCAGCGGGCAGGTGGTGATCGCGGCGCCCGCGAGGGCGGCTTCCTTCAAGAATTCCCGGCGAGTCGTTTCGCTCAAAGAGGATCTCCCTGCAACATTACGATGTTTTGACCGGCTTGATATCGATCGCTCCATCATGAACTTCAGAGGCGCGGTTGTGAAGCGACGCATGACGGAATTTGTGGATTTTCACTATTGCTATAGAGAAATTAGGATTGTCATTCTGACCCTGAGCTTGCCAAAGGGGAAGAATCCCCTCATTTCGCTTTTGTTTGTTCTTGTTCTTCGCTTTTGTTTGTTTGTGTTCTTCGCTTTTGTTTGTTCTTCGCCGTTGTTTGTTTTACGCTGTCATCCTGAGCGCGTCTTTCGAGCGCGAAGGATCCCGATACCGCTCGTCCACCCTCAACCCTCCACCCTTTCTCCCCACAAACTCCCGCTCATTGCTCATCGCTCATAGCCGAAATAAAAATCGCCGTCTCACCCCGCAAAAACCCAGCGAAATCGCCTCCCAAGGCCCACAGTATCTTCCCCTTTTATTTCAATTAGTTACTAAAACCCACTCAAACACTGAATCAGCCAGTCATCGTCCTGGGCTTCCCCTCCTTGAGCCGCGAACCGCGGTTCTCTTGTTGTCAAGACTCTCGAACCCCCAATTTCCCCCTAACCCACACCAACCAAACCACTTAAATCTTAAAAATAGTTGGCATAGTAGTTTCCCTCCAACGCGTATAATTAAAGTAGTAGAGATGAGAGAAGCCCGGCGTCAGCGCCGGGCTTCTCTTGTTTACCTCTGCGCGGAAATCGTCGTTATTTTCCAGTAAGTGATTTGTTCTGTAGTGTTTAGCGGTAAATCCTTTAGAATGCTATATGGACAGGCGCTAACCACCTGCAAGCAACTGATTCCAAAATATTTCCTCCCAAATATACCCGGGGGGGTGGATGGGGGTGGGGGGGAGGTACTAAATGATTAACTGTTCATGCGATTGCCCTGCACTTCCCATCGAAATCGAACTGTAAGAACTCAGGTTTTCATGCCAGGCTCCGTGAGCCTTCGATGCGAAGCATGTACGGCATTCCGGCAATCGGCGCGGCGGCGGGCAGCGCGACCACCAGCGCATCGGAGGTCTGTTTGAACGGCACCGGCTGCGGCGATGGGCCAAGCAGCGTGACGCGTTCAACCTTGGCGAAGTTGGTTGAGAGGGACTTGATGCTGGCCTCGCCGGACGCGGGATAGCGGTAGCCGAACGCGTACAGCTTGCCGCCAGCGGTAGTGAAGCGGAAGCTGGCCTCCGTGGTCTGCACCCGCGGAGTGGGACCATCCTTGATGGCGGTGGACTGATCGGCGGTCGAGCCTCCCTTCCAATCGGGCGGGCACTCGGTGGGCGTGCCGGGGCCTTCGCCGGGGATGCGCCACGCGTGCGAGTCGTAGATGCCCTCGCCGTTGGCGCTCAGCCATTCGCCGATGGCGTGCAGGATATTCTGCTGCTCGTCGGGGATGCTGCCATCGCCGCGAGGCGAGACATTGAGCATCAGGTTGCCGCCGGTGCTGGCGTGCTCGATGAGCTCTGCCATGATGGCCGCGGGGCTGCGGTAGGTCTCGGGACGGGGCGATTCGGTGTAGCCCCAGGTACTGCCGATGGCATCGTCGGACTGCCACGGATACGGGTAGATCCACTTCGGCGCGCGCTGCTGCTTTTCAAAGTCCTGCACACTGCCCGCCAGATACGCCCAGTCCTTGGTCCCGAAGGTGACCTCCTTGCCCCACTGCAGTGCGCTGTTGAAGTAGTACGTCGCCGCGCGCAGCTTGATCGGATCGTATCCCCGCGGGTTCACCCCGTTGTCGAAGTAAATGAGCTGCGGCTCGTACTTGTCGATCAGCTCCTGCACCCGTGCCAGCCAGTCCTCCTGGAAGACCTGCGACGCGCCGCCGTCGTTCATGTCGCCCGGTATCGGAGGCCCGTAGAATCCCGCGTAGCGCGGATCGAACTGGTCGTTGGCTAGCCCAGCCCTTGGGTAGGCGAAGGTGTGGTGCTCCATGCGGTGCGTGGACAAGCCGAAGATCATGCCCTGCTTCTTCACCGCGGCGGCCAGCTCGCCGGTCAGGTCGCGCTTC
This sequence comes from Acidobacteriaceae bacterium, assembly GCA_036803645.1. Taxonomy (GTDB): domain Bacteria; phylum Acidobacteriota; class Terriglobia; order Terriglobales; family Acidobacteriaceae; genus Edaphobacter. The sequence goes on from DAIRTY010000007.1 coordinate 7,754, forward strand.
GGGCCCATCTTCCCTGCGCACCAGGGCGTGATGTCGGAGTTCCACATGGCGAAGCCGTCGTGGTGCTCGGCCACCGGAACCACATACTTCGCGCCAGCGGACTTGAACAGCGCGGCCCAGTCTTCGGGGTGGTAGTTCTTCACCGTGAATAGCGGAATAAAGTCCTTGTAGCCGAACTTGTCGGGCGGCCCATAGTGCTGGGTGTGCCACTCCACGTCGGAGGTGTACATGTGCTTGATGTACCACTCGTTGATGCGCGCTGGAATGGAGTAAAGCCCCCAGTGGATGAAGATGCCGAACTTCGCTTGGTTGAACCACGCGGGCGTGCGGTGCAGGTCGCGGATCGAAGCCCACGTCGGCTTATATGGGCCGTCGATCGCCGGCTTCGGCTTGGCGTAGGCGTCAGGAGAGCCGGCCGGAGCGCCAAGCTGCGCGCGCACTCCGCGCGGAAGAAATGTGGAGGCGGCTGTAAGGAAAGAGGTCTGGGCGAGGAAGTTGCGTCGGCTTAAGGGCATGATGAAAGAGACTGCTTCCAAGGCAGGAAAGTTTCCAACCGGAATCCCCTATTTCGGCGCCGATGCGCTGTAGGCCCGAAGCTTTCGCCCCGTGGCACGCGGCCGTTCGTTCGTCGGTTGCGACGCATCTTCACTCCTTGGAAAAAAACGAACCACCGTTCGAATGTTCCTTAGTGCGTGCGCGTGGTGAGGTACTGCGCCAGCGACTTCAGCGGATCGGCGGCGGAACCGAAGGATTCGACCGCTGCGAACGCGTCGGCGATGAGCAGGTCGGCATCGTGGCGCGACTGCTCGAGGCCATAGACGGCGGGCCAGGTGGCCTTGATGCTGGCTGCATCCTTGCCGGCGGTCTTGCCCAACTCCTCGGAGGATTGCGTCATGTCGAGGATGTCATCGACAATCTGGAAGGCCAGGCCGATCTTTTCGCCGAAGGTGCGGAGGTGGGCGACTGTATCGGCAGGACGCGCATGCGCCGATTTTCGCTCATCGCTGCTTACTTTGATCTCCACGGTGGTCGCGTCGGCGCCCAGGATGAAACCGGATAATTGTGTAGCGAGTCCGTAGATTCCGCCGCTGACGATGCTGGTGGTGAGCAGCGCGCCGGTCTTGGCGCGGTGGATGGTTGCGACCAGTTCGGCTGTCGGCGCGACGCCCTCCGACTCGATGTCTACCACCTGGCCGCCGATCATTCCCGGTGCAAGTGCGCCCGGTGGAAGCGCGCCCGGCGCAATCCCGGATTCGTCAGAGCTGCCGATGCCGGTGCCGACCGCAACCGAGACCTCGCGCAGGATCTTCACCACAGCATCGGCGGGCGCGGGAAGCCGGGCGATGGTCTGGAAGGCCAGCGTCTGGAGCGCGTCACCGGCAAGGATGGCGATGGCCTCGCCGAATGCGACGTGACAGGTGGGATGGCCGCGGCGCAGGTCGTCGTTGTCCAGCGCGGGCAGGTCGTCGTGGATCAGCGAGTAGGTGTGCAGCATCTCCAGCGCGGCTCCGAGCGAGTCGGCTCCCGCAGGCAGTTCGCCGGTTCCCACGACCATGCGCGCGGCCTCCATGCAGAGGATCGGCCGCAGACGTTTGCCGCCGGCGAAGACGCTGTGGCGCATGGCCCGGTGGATCGAATGAGGCAGCGTCTGGGGCGAGGGCAACAGTCGTTCGAGAGCGGCGTCCGTGAGCTTGGCACCAGAGACGAGCAGAGATTGAACGTTGGAATTCATCGGCTTCGATCATAAATGACGCGGTTGAAATGTTGCGTTGGAGCATTGCGAGTCGCAGGGAAGATGATAATTGTTCGCAGTTTGGTCGTTGTTTGTTCTCCCCCTCCCCCCTTCCCCCTCCCTGGGGTATCTTGCATGGAATTTGTTTCGTATCAATCGTCTGGCGGAAGTCAGTGTCGCCAAGGTAGTCATTGCAGCTACTTTACAGCTAACATCCTTATTATGAATTACTTCTACTGCGTGGACGGCGCGGCGGGGGAAGGCTCGCGGGTTTTGATGGATTTGATCCATATATTAATTGTATCAAGCGGAGCATAACTACTATGCCAACTATTTTTCGGAGGGAAGTGGTTGATGGGGAGTGAGTTAGGAGGATTTTCTGGTGTCGAGGGGCTTGACATGCGATTTTGCTGGGGTTTTTGCGGAAAGAAAATTGCGACGGTGGGTTGGGGCTGGAACCCACATCTCAAAAGCGAGATGTGGGCACCCGGCTTGGTGACGGTTCTAAGCTGGGCCGCCTGCCGACCTGCTCCAAGAAGGTTGAAACTCTGTTAATCTTTGCCGACAGCGGTAGAGACTAGGCGAGTTTAACTCCGCTTCATCCGGCTTCCATACCGTCGTGACAAATTCGCATAAGCACCCGTTGTAATCGCGTCCCTGTTTTGCCGTGGATTTCGGTCTCGGTACAATTCGCGATTTAATCAGACTTCGCGGCGATTTAGATGCCAATCTGATCAGCGTGGCTTTGGGGTCAGGCAATTCGTCTGGCTGCTGTGGAAGTCGTGTTTTGGACACTCCGAGGAAGCTTGAAAAACTTATCCGGTCAGCCAATATCCAGGATTCTACCTCCCGCACCGCAACCCTGAAGATTAGATTGTGCTGAATGGTATCAGGGAGCCATGAAGACGTCAGGGCTGACGGACAAACAACAGCATCCAAATCTGTCAAAAGGAAAAATGGAATGCCTTTTGCTGCATTATTCCAACCCGGAACATTTTTTCTCAGGTATCCATTTCCGCCGTGATTGTATACAGCGCCGATCGAGAAACTCCTCCCAGAATCGACAAGTAGCCGTTTGGCCACAGCCTCACTAAGCAAGTCTTCGACTGCGATGTTGATTGGGATTGGTGTCATTGGAACAAGTTGAACTGTTCTAGTGTCGGAGGAGCAGTGAACGGAAGGGCAGCTTCGGCGATGCTCAAGCCATTCTCCAGCATGGCGCGAACTTCTTTCCGTTCCGATGAGACCTGAGCTTTCGTCCCCTCCAGCGATGGAGTGAGTAGAATCACCTCCTCGGCACCAATACCGAGATCCGAAAGCAGTTCCCACGAATGAGTTGTCACAAATACCTGGCCGCTACGTCCCTTCTGCTGCTTCTGTAGCCGATAAAAGAGCGATGGGAGGCGTTTCACAATCGCTGAGTTCAGAGACAACTCCGGCTCTTCGAGTAGCAGCGGGGAATCTCCGTCGAGAAGAGACCAAAAGAGTCCGATCAGCCGAAGCGTCCCATCTGAAAACTGATCCTCTCTTTGGCGGCCAGCATTGGGACGCCAGTGTTCGTAGAGAACTTCGAGATGTGGAACTCCAGCTTCATCCTTCGTATCGTTCAGGTCTTTCATCTGCGGGACTGCTGATTTTAGAGCTGCCTCAATTTTGCGTAGACGCGCTTTTCGCGTCTTCTCCGGTGTCCGCGCAATAGCCTCCAAAAAGCCTCTTCCAAACGGATCGTCAACTGCGGCACCTTGGCCTTCTGGCTTCCGCAACAGTTGAGGCACAAGGTGCAGGTAGCGAATCGATTCGAGCAATTTCGCTACATCGCGAAACTTTGAATTGGCACTGATCTGCTCAAGATGCGTTTGAGTCAGTAGAACTCTGTCACTCTGATCGTGCGTGTCCGGCCGATTGAGTACCTGCTCATCACCATGCCAAGCACGCTCATACCTGATAACAGGCAGACGCAATCCGCCAGCCTGGTGAGTCAGACCGATGGCGTATCGCCAGTCAGCGCTATCTTCGTTCTCGGAAAGTGAGATTTCTAGCTCTACATCCGGGTCTTTACGGGCCGATAGACAGCGAACCTTTGAAAGTCCGCCTCTATGCACAAGGCTGCTTTGAAGGCCGCCACCGGGCTTGGCTATATCCCGCAGAAATCGCAATGCGTCCAGGAAGTTAGACTTTCCAGACGCATTGGCTCCGACAATGAATACTCGATCCGCAAGGGCAACATCAATTGATCGAAAATTTCGCCAGTTTTTTAGAACCAACCGGGAGATCAGCATGCAAGCATTCTAGCCGACTAGCATCAATATTGACTCTGTATTTGCACTTTTTCAGTATTGAGTCGAAAAACCGTTCTTTTGGGTTCCGCGCATCGCCCCCACTGCGGCTTCGCCCCCGGTCGGAATGACGGAGTGTATGGGTGGGGTGGAAGAGAACAAGGACGAGTGCGGGAGTTTTGTGGGAGAAAGGGGTGGAGGGTTGAGGGGGTGCGAGCTGTATCGGGATCCTTCGCGCTCGAAAGACGCGCTCAGGATGACAGCAAGAACAGACAACCACAAATCCTTCGACAGGCGCAGGGCAGGCACAGGGGCACCCGGCGCATGGGAATTGATGCGCCGTTCATTTTCTTCTTCTTGTTGGTGCGGTAGTCTCATAGTGCCGTATATGTCTGAGAAGAAACCACCCACCGCGAAGTCCAACCGTGCTGGCAAGACAGCCACGCGCGAAACCGCGACGAAGTCCACTCGTGCCGGCAAGACGGCTGCTGGCGAGCCCTCCGCGCTGAATCCCTCTGAGCGTGAATCGGCCGCCGCAAAGAGATCGCCTGCAAAGAGGTCAACAAAATCCTCCGCGAAGAAGGCTGCCGCGTCCGCGCCGAAGGAGCGCTTCTTCGACCGCGACGAGAGCTGGATGCTCTTCAACCAGCGTGTTCTGGAAGAGGCCGAGGACGCCACCAATCCGCTGCTGGAGCGGGTGAAGTTTCTTGCCATTACGGCCAACAATCTGGACGAGTTCGTGGAGATCCGCGTGGCCAGCCTGTTGCAGCGCATCGAGGACGGCTTCGACCAGCCACAGCGCGCGGACGAGGGCGGACTGACGCTCCAGCAGCGGCTGGAACAGCTCAGCGTAGTGCTGCACGAGTTTGTCGACGCGCAGTACGCCTGCTGGAACCATATGCTGCGCCCAGCGCTGGCCGCCGAGAAGATCCGCATTCTGGACTGGAAACACCTGGACAAGCACGCGCGCGCCTATGCTCTCATCCTCTACGAGACCGAGGTCGATCCGCTGCTGACGCCGGTGACCATCGACCCATCGCATCCCTTCCCGCGCGTGTTGAACAAGGCGCTGTGCATTGCGCTGCTGTTGCGCTCCAAGCGCAGGGCAAAGGCCGTGCCCAAGCATTGGGCCGCACTGGGTGTGGTCACCGTGCCGCGCGCCCTGCCGCGCATGGTTGCGCTTCCCAGCAAAGAGGGATGCTACGACTTCATCCTGCTGCACAAGCTGATCGAATCGCAGGTGGAGCGCATGTTTCGCGGTTACCGGGTGCTGTCGCGCTCGGCCTTCCGCGTCACCCGCAACAGCAACCTCTACCTGCAGGAGGAGGAGTCGCGCTCCGTGCTGGAGAGCGTCCGCGAGGAGCTGTACAACCGGCGCAAGGGCGACGCTGTGCGCATGGAGATCGAGTCCGCCGCCTCGCCGGAGATCGTGGAACGGCTGCGCACCAACTTCGAGCTCGACACCTGGCAGGTCTTCCGCACCGATGCGCCGGTGAACCTTGCGCGACTGATGACTCTTCCCGGCCTGGTCGCGCGGCCCGGCCTGAAGTACCCCGAATTTCATGGCCGCCGCACCCACCTGGCAGCCAAGTCGGCGAACCTGTTCGACGAGCTGCGCACGCGCGACATCCTGCTGCACCACCCGTTCGACTCCTACGCCACGGTGGAGGAGTTCATCGAGTCGGCGGCCAAGGACCCCGCCGTCGTCAGCATGAAGCAGACGCTCTACCGCACCAGCGCCGACTCGCCGCTGTTCAAGGCGCTGACCGAGGCCGCGCAGTCCAAGGAGGTGACGGTGGTCATCGAGTTGATGGCGCGCTTCGACGAGGCCTCCAACATCCGTTGGGCGCGCGAGATGGAGGACGCAGGAGTGGGCGTCTTCCTCGGCATCCTGGGGCTGAAGACGCACTGCAAGCTGGCCCTGATGGTTCGCCGCGACCCGGACGGCGTCATCCGGCGCTACGCGCAACTGGGTACGGGAAATTACAACTCGGTGACCGCGCGCCTTTATACCGACATCAGCCTGCTGACGGCGCGGCCGGAGATCACCTTCGCCGTGCATTCCGTCTTTCGCTACCTGACGGCCGAATCCGATGCCGAGAGCTACGCGCCGCTGCTGGTGGCGCCGCTGACGCTGGCGCCCGCCATTCTGCAACTGATTGCGCGCGAGACGGCGCATGCGAAGGCTGGCCGTCCCGCCGCCATTGTTGCCAAGATGAACGCGCTGCTCGACCGCGCAACCATCGAGGCGCTGTATGAGGCATCGAGGGCGGGCGTGGAGATCGACCTGATTGTGCGCGGCATGTGCTCGCTGCGCCCAGGCGTCGTTGGACTGAGCGAGCGAATCCGCGTGCGGTCGATTGTGGGAAGATTTCTGGAGCACAGCCGCATCTTCAGCTTCAGTAACGGCGGGCAGCCGGAGGTCTTCTGCGGCAGCGCGGACTGGATGCCGCGCAACCTCTTCGAGC
>DAIRTY010000007.1:14329-19447 GCA_036803645.1 Acidobacteriaceae bacterium
CAGCCGGAGGTCTTCTGCGGCAGCGCGGACTGGATGCCGCGCAACCTCTTCGAGCGCTCCGAGGCCGTCTTCCCGGTGGACGATCCGGCGCTCGCGGCGCGCCTGCGCAACGAAATCCTGGCGGCGTATCTTGCCGACAACACCAAGGCGCGACTGCTGCAGCCCGATGGCCGCTACGTGCGCGCGCCGCAGATTGGCCCCGCCTTCAACGCGCAAGAGCACCTGATGACGATCTCCAAGAACGAGCGCGGCGGATCGCAGTAGCACAATTTCGCGTCAGTAACCTCGTCAATCAGAAACTGAGGTCCACGGGTCGCGCAGAGAGCCCGCCACGCATGTGTCCGGGCCGAAGTTTATGCGCGTGATTCGCTTTAGCGACTGCTCCAGCACAGACGGCGGGCCAACGCCAGCAGCAAACGGCAACGCGCCCGCGCCCAGCGCAGTCGGCGCATGGAAGAGCACAACTTTGTCCACCAGATCCTGCGCGAGAAAGATGCCGTTCAGCTCCGAGCCGCACTCCAGCAGCAGACTCAGAACCTGCCGCGCGGCAAGTGCCGCATGCACGGCATTCAGATCGAGCCGTCCGCCCTGCGACGCGATGCGCTCGATGGCAACGCCCGCGGATTCGAGCGCGGCAGCGTGGTCCGGCTCAGCGTTCGCGCCGCAGAAGATCAGTACGTCGCCTTGCGCCGAGCGCACAAGCTGCGAATCGAGCGGCGTGCGCAGCAGCGCGTCCAGAACCACGCGCAGCAGCGGCCGGCGACGAGGCAAACCGCTGCGGTCGGTGAGCAGCGGATCGTCGGCCAGAACCGTGCCAATGCCAGTCAGCACCGCATCCGCGGCGTGGCGCATGCGCTGCACCTCTGCGCGCGACTCAGGCCCGGTGAGCCAGTGCGGCTGCTTTTCGATTCGTGCGGAGGCGGGCGGCGCGAGCATTCCATCCGCTGAGAGAGCTGCCTTCAGCGTCACCAGCGGCCTGTGCGACTGGATGAATCGCGCGAAGGCGTCGTTGATTGCACGCGCCTCGGGTTGCAAGATTCCAAGCGCGACGTCGATTCCAGCGGCACGCAGACGCGCGATTCCGCGGCCACTGACCTGGGGATTGGGATCGACCGTGGCGACGACTACGCGCCGCACTCCTGCTGCAATCAACGCATCGGCGCATGGGCCGGTGCGGCCATGATGGCTGCACGGCTCCAGAGTGACGTACGCGGTCGCGCCGGAGAGATCGGCGCCGCGGTCGCGCGCCTGCCGGAGCGCAACAATCTCCGCGTGGTCTCGCTCATCGTAGATGTGCGCGCCCTCGCCGACGATCAGGTCGCGGATTTGGCCCGTGCGTACCACGACGCAGCCCACCTGCGGATTGGGCGAGGCAAGTCCCACCGTCGCACGCGCAAGCTGCAGCGCGCGCTGCATGAATCTCTCGTCGATCACGCGTCGATCGTCCGTCGATCCCTCCCCATCCAACTTGAACCGCAAACCTTGTACCTGTTTTACTTCACCATTGAATCCACGAACGCCGCGCTGTCAAAGGGCAGCAGGTCTTCCATCTTCTCGCCGATGCCGACGAACTTCACCGGCAGGCCAAGCTCGGTGGCAATCGCCAGCACGATGCCGCCCTTGGCCGTACCGTCGAGTTTGGTCAGCACAATTCCGGTGACGCGTGCCGCCTCGGTAAAGAGGCGCGCCTGCTGCAGGCCGTTCTGGCCGGTGGTCGCGTCCATCACAAGCAGCGTCTGGTGCGGCGCGCCGGGGACAAGCCGACCGGCGGTGCGGCGCATCTTGTCCAGCTCCTTCATCAGGTCGGTCTTGGTGTGCAGGCGGCCCGCTGTATCGACGATCAGCACATCGGTCGCGCGCGCCTTGGCCGCGGTGCAGGCGTCGTAGAGCGCAGCCGATGGGTCGCCGCCCGTCTTCGTCTTGATCATCGGCACGCCGGACCGCGTAGCCCACACCTCAAGCTGCTCGATGGCCGCGGCGCGAAATGTGTCTGCCGCGCACATCATCACCGAGCGGCCCTGCGCGGTGTAGTACGCCGCCAGCTTGCCGGTGGTGGTGGTCTTGCCGGTGCCGTTGACGCCGACCATCATCACAACGTCGGGCGCGGTCGCGGGAATCACATCTTCTGTCGCAACTCCGTCGAGTACGGACTTCAGCTCGAGCTTGAGCAGGCGCTTCAGTTCGTCGCCGCCCTCAATTCCCTGGCGCAGGCCACGCTGACGCAGGCTCTCTATGATCTCGCGCGCGGTGGCGGAACCGATGTCGGCGGCAAGCAGCACCGTCTCCAGCTCCGCCAGCGATGTCTCGTCCACCTCGCGCGCCAGCGCCAGCACCGACCCGATCGACTCGGAGAAGGAGTCGCGCGTGCGCGTCACCGCCTGCCTCATGCGGTCGAAGAAGCCGCGTTTCTCCGGCGCAGACTCGCTTGCGGCGGAGGGTTCCCCGCGCACGTCAACATTTTTAAGTTCGTCTACTGTCCCGGAGTCTGCCCCGCGCTTGCCAAAGAGAGAAAATGCCATGTGATGTCTAGTTTAGCCGATGCCGTTGGATTAGCATGGTCTTGAGCGAGGTGTCACCATGGCCACGTCCGCCCCCGTCTACGTTCCACGCGAAGAGTACCTCAACACCACCTACCGCCCCGACCGCGACTGGATCGACGGCGAGACCAAGGAGCACACCATGGGCGAGCAGCCCCACGCCAGCATACAAGTCTTCTTCGCGTTTCTCTTCAAACTGAAATCGCTCGACTGGAATATACGCGTCTTCACGGAGCAGCGCGTCCAGACCTCCTCCACCAACTACCGCATCCCCGATGTCTGTGTCGTTCGCCGCGCCACGCCGATGGAGCCCATCGTCGTCACCCCGCCCCTGCTCTGCATTGAGATACTCTCCCGCGAAGACCGCATGAGCGACATCCAGGAGCGCGTCGAAGATTACCTCGCGATGGGCGTGCAAGCCGTCTGGGTGGTCGATCCGCAACGCCGTCGCGCCTACGAGACGCTCCCCAGCGGCGCGCTCCAGCCCGTGCCCGCCGAGCTCACCCTCGCCGGAACCGGGATTTGCATCCCTCTCGCCGACGTCTTCGCCGAACTCGACGAGATGGAAGCCAAGAGCTAAACCCACCGCTCCTACTCGTCCTTGCCGGGCCTTGTCATCAACTCGTGAATCGCCACTTTTGGACTCTTGCCCCGGTGCAGGATCGCGTCCATCTGCTCGGTGATGGGCATCTCCACGCCGTAGCGCGCCGCCAGACCCAGAGCTGCCGCAGTGCTCAGCACGCCCTCTGCAACCTTTCCGTTCATCCCCTCGAGAATCTCGCCCAGCTTCCGGCCCTTGCCCAGCTCGATGCCCACCATGCGGTTGCGCGAGAGCGATCCCGTGCAGGTCAGCACCAGGTCTCCCATCCCCGACAAGCCCGCCAGTGTCTGCCTGCGTCCGCCACAGGCCACGGCCAGCCGCGTGATCTCCGCGATGCCGCGCGTGATGAGCGCCGCCGCCGGGTTATAGCCCAGATCCAGCCCATGGACCACGCCCGCGGCCAGCGCGATCACATTCTTCAGCGCGCCGCCCAACTCCACGCCGGTCACGTCTTCGTTGGTATAGATGCGCAGGGTGGGCGAGCTGAACGCCCGCTGGATTGCCTGCGAGACCGCCGGCGTTCCTGCCGCAACAATCGCCGTGGGAGTCCCAGCGGCGACCTCGGCGGCGAACGATGGCCCGCTCAGCACTCCAAATGGGTTCGCTGTCACGGACGCAATCACCTGCGACATGCGCAGCAGGCTCGACTGCTCCAGCCCCTTGGCGGCGCTCACCACAATCTGGTTCGATGTCAGATGCGGCGCAATCTGCCCCACAACGCCGCGCAGATGCTCCGACGGAGTCACGCACAGCACAATCTCCGCCGCCTCCACCGCGGTGTTCAGGTCCGCGGTCACCAGCACGTCCTCAGGCACAACGTAGCCGGGCAGGAAGAGGGAGTTGACTCCCGTCTCCTTCATCTCCGCGGCCAACTCCGGCAGGAACGACCACAGCACAACCGAGTGCCCGCCACGCCGCGCCAGCGAGATGGCCAGCGCCGTTCCCCACGCGCCCGCGCCCAATACCGCAATCCGGCTCATGCCTCCGCCTCTCCGGTTCCCGATCCAGAGCCAACTCTGAAGCGGCTCTCCGTGCCGCTCAGCAGCCGCCGGATATTTCCATGGTGCTTCAAAATAATTAACAGCGGAATAAAGAGAAATCCAAACTTGACCATGGGCGTGATCGGCGTGTGCTGGGCCACGAAGTAGAAGCCGAAGAGGGGAAACGTCGCCAACCCCACGATCGACGCCAGCGAGACATACCGCGTCAGTGCAAAGACCACCACAAACACCAGCAATATCGCCACCGTCGACGGCCAGGTCAGCACCAGAAAGACGCCCAGCGCACTGGCCACGCCCTTGCCTCCGCGAAATCCCAGCCACACGGGATACACATGCCCCACAACAGCCGCCACCGCCGCGGCCACCTGCACGTCATACACGCCCGGTGCCAGATGCCGCGCAATCACCACCGCAGCAAACGCTTTGCCAATATCGAGCAGAAGCGTCACCACGCCCAGCTTCGTTCCGCCCGAACGCGCCACATTGGTGGCGCCAATGTTCCCGCTTCCCTGCTCGCGCACGTCTTCGTTGCGGAAGAGGCGCACCAGCAGATAGCCAAAGGGGATCGACCCCAGCAGGTAAGCAATCGAGATGGAAACAGCCCATGGATTCATCGTCAACGCGCGACCCAACTCATTCTTTCTCCATCAAGAGTCTATCAAGCCACGGAAGAATGCATTGCACAGCGCGGCCGCATGACTTACGTCCGCTCCATCAGGCCCTGCCGCACCAGCTCCAGCGCATGCTGGCTGGCGAACCATCGGACCCGCTCGCGGTCTCCCGTGATATGCAGCTCCGTCACCGTGGTGCCACCGCCGAGACCGGAAAACGAGACCGCGATATACACCAGGCCGATCGGCTTATCGGCGTCCGGCCCGGGAGCGCCCGGCCCCGGCCCCGCGATGCCGGTGATCCCCACACCCACCGATGCGCCCGTACGCCGGCGAATCCCCTCGGCCATGGCGCGCGCCACCGGCTC
>DAIRTY010000008.1:0-14941 GCA_036803645.1 Acidobacteriaceae bacterium
GGGATTTTCCTATGCGATGGTGCGGTCAGTTGCAGGAGGCCGCTGAAGCAGCCGGCGATACAGGTACACGCAGACGAAGGCGGCCAGTGCGAGGCCGATGGCTTCGGAGCTATATATGGACAGGGTGTGGTAGTGCTGACGATATATGCTCCACAGAATGTATACACAAGTGGTTACAGCGGCAGTGGCCGTGACGCACGTCGCTGCCAGTACGATCATGGGTTTGCGCCAGAGCGGGGTGATGAGTGCGGAGACGACGGCGATCGCCATCAGCACGCCGGCGAGGTCCATCAACCATGGGCGAAGACTATAGATCGGCATTGCAATGAGAAAGAGAGCGCAGGTGAGTTGCGACAGGCGATTGCGCCAGCCGAATCGAACCAGGACGAAGGGTACTGCGAAGATTAGGCTCTGGGCGACAACCTGGGAGATATTCCAGGTGATGAGCCTGACGTGCGGGTTATACACACCGAAGAGACCAGTCTCCATCAGGGTGGGGGATCTGTGGTTCATCCGCCACGAAAAAATGATTCTGAAGATGAACCTCATGCTTGCCATGGCAAAGACGAAAGCGACGGGGGCGCGCCAGCCGAGACTGACCAGTGTGCGGGCGTAGGTCATCCAGAACCAGAACTTGCTGCGAGTTGCGGAGAGTTCTTCGAGGTCGCCCATGATGGCGGCGGCGCGTGTGGGATCGGTGATGCGGGCAAGGAGCCACTCTGTGGGCGTGGTGCGCGAAGAATCTACGGACGAGAAAGACTCAAACATTTGCGCCTCCGAACAGTTGTGCATCAAGCAGGTCGAGGCCTTGCAGCAGGCTTTGGTAGGCGGACTGCGCGCTGGCCAGGGCGTTGCGGCCTTCGCGGGTTACGACGACGAAGCGCTTGGCGCGGCCTCCGCGCTCGGGCGTGGGGCTGCCGTCGCGGAAGGTGACCAGGCTCTTGTCCTCCATGCGGTGCAGGGTGGTGTAGAGCGCTCCGGGAGCGGGGTTGCGGCCAGTCTTGGCGGCAATTTCGTCGAGGATGGTGACGCCGTAGGCCTGGTCGCCGAGGCGGAGGACGGCCAGCAGGACGATCTGCTCAAATTCTCCGAGAGTACGTTCGGGATTCATATGGACTACAATGTAGTAGTAAAGGAGAACGGTGTCAACCTGTTTTTTTACTCCTTGTCTGGAGCTTACGGACGGCCTTCATCTCGGTCTCGTTTCAAGCTCTCCCAATCGAAGCCACGCTTCTTTGAGCGCGCTTCCGTTTGTGCGACGGGTTCGGAATGGAGGCGGGCGGAATGGTTGGCCACTGGACTAATTATCACGATTGGCGCATTCCCCGATTCGATAATGATCTCCTCACCGGCACGTACGCGAGCCAGCAGTCTGGCAAAGTCGCCGATTGCCTCAGCTTCAGATATGTGAGCAGTGGTCATCTGCAAATGTTACCGCGTTTCGAGAACTGATCGCGCGGCGGGTGCGTACAATCAACCAAGAGCGATGGAATTCCAAGAGGCGATCAAGCTGGCGTTGCAGTCCCTGTGGCAGAACAAGCTGCGCACGGTGCTGACCCTGCTGGGCATGATGATCAGCGTGGCCAGCATCATCGCCGTGGCGACGCTGGTCAACGGCGCCAGGACGTATGTGACCACCAAGTTCACGCGCTATGGAGCGGACGTCTTCACGGTGTCGCGCATGCCGTCGATCATCTTCAGTTCGGAGGATTACGAGCGCTATCAGAGGCGCAAGAATGTGGTATACGACGACTATACCTATGTGCGCGACAACTGCGCGCGCTGCACCGGGATCGGCGCGGTACAGTCGACCGTGGCCAAGGTGGTGCGCGGGACGAACTCGGTGACCGACTCCTCGGTCCGCGGCTACACCTGGCAGATGCCACAGCTACAGAACCTGGACATCGCCGAGGGCCGCGGGTTTACTGCGGTCGATGAGGAACATGCGTCGCAGGTGGCGATCATCGGGACAGACATTCGCGACAATCTGTTTCCAGGGGTCGATCCGCTGGGCCTGGAGCTGCGCGTGGATGGGATGCCATACACCGTGGTGGGCGTTGCGGAAAAGCAGGGCAGCACCTTAGGAATGAGCCAGGACAACTGGGTCGCGGTGCCGTTGACGGCCTACCAGAAGACCTACGGGACGATGAAGTCGCTGACCATCTATATCAAGGCGGGCTCGGCCGGGCCTGTGCTGGAGGCGGCGGGCGACGAGGTGCGCGTGCTGATGCGTTCCAGGCGGCACGACGCTCCGGGCGCGGAGGACTCGTTCGAACTGGATGTGAACAACACGCTGGTGGGGTTCTTCTCCAAAGTGACGGGGATGTTTGGCGCGGTGATGGGAGGGGTTGCGCTGATCTCGCTGGTGGTGGGCGGAATCGTGATTATGAACATGATGCTGGCCAGCGTGACCGAGCGGACGCGGGAGATTGGGATTCGCAAGTCGCTGGGCGCGCGCGGTCACGACATCATGCTGCAGTTTCTGGTGGAGTCGTGCGCGCTGGCGCTGGTGGGCGGGCTCCTCGGCGTGCTGCTTGGCCTCGCAGTAGCGCAGGGAGTAACGCTGGCTCTGGGGTTCCCATCGACGATAGCGTTGTGGAGCGTGATGTTGGGGTTGGTGATGGCTGCATCGACAGGGATCTTCTTCGGTGTGTATCCGGCACGCAAGGCAGCGAATCTGGATCCGATTGTGGCGCTGCGGGCGGAGCTGTAAAGGCAGGGAACAGGGATTAGGGAACAGGAAAACGACGATGCGGATGGGCGACTTCAAAGAGACGGTGACGATGGCCCTGGGCACGCTGCGCGCCAACAAGATGCGCAGCGGGTTGACCATCCTGGGCATCGTGATCGGCGTGATGACGGTGATTACCATCTCGTCGGTGGTCAATGGGTTGAACTCCGGCGTGGAGGGCCTGGTGCAGTCGCTTGGCTCGAACATTCTGTTTATCTATCGCTTTCCCGCGTTCACCGGACGTCCAACCAGCGAGATGCTGACGCGCAAGCAGATGACCTACGACGACGCAATGGCGATGCGCCTGCTCCCCCACGTGGTGGCCGTCTCTCCGGCGCTGCAATATACGGACAATTCCGCTCCGGGGCGCAGCGGAGTGACCGCGATCAAGGGCGGCGGCAAGAACATGCAGAGCACGATCCTGACGGGAAACACGCCGGATGAGAAGGACGTCTCCGATCTGGACATGCTGGATGGCCGCTTCTTCAACGAACAGGACCAGGAGCGCGCGGCGCGAGTGACGGTGCTGGGCTACGACACGGCGGAGCAGTTGTTCCCCGGGCAGAGCGCGATCGGCCGCGAGGTGGAGGCCGCCGGGATGATGTTTACCGTGGTGGGCGTGCTGGACAAACAGAAGCAGGCCTTCGGCGGAGGCAAGAACCCGCAGGACAACCAGGCCTACTTTCCGATTACGACGTTTCACTACATGCACCCTGAGCAACTGGACTACTGGATCACACTGAAGTACGACGATCCCAAGAACCGGTTGACGGTGCAGGATGAGCTGACGGAGCTGTTGCGGCGGAGGCGCAAGGTGCTCAACGAGAAGCCCGACAACTTCGCCATCTTCGGTACGGACACCATCACGCGGCTGTGGGACGAGATTACGGGTGGGCTGTTCCTGCTGATGTTCTCGCTGTCGTGCGTGGCGCTGATGGTGGGCGGCGTGGGCGTGATGAATATCATGCTGGTGAGCGTGACCGAGCGCACCCGCGAGATCGGAGTGAGGAAGGCGATCGGCGCCACCAAGAAGACGATTCTGACCCAGTTCACTCTGGAGGCGATCACGCTGTGCGCCGTGGGCGGGGTGATCGGAGTGGTGCTGGGCAGCGGGATTGCGCTTGCAGTGAATCATTGGTTTCCAGCGCTGCTCTCTCCGCTGTGGGTGGCGACGGCCTTCCTGTCTTCCTGCGCGATCGGGCTGATCTTCGGCATCTATCCGGCGTGGAAGGCGGCCAACCTGGACCCCATCGAGGCGCTGAGATACGAGTAAGACGACGAGAGGGGCCTCGCATTGCGCCGGTTAGATAGACTGGTTGCATGATGGCGACGGCGGTCGAGATCGCGACAACGCTCGTGACGGTGGGCGGGCTGGTCTATATGCTTCTGGCGCTGGCAGGAGCGCGGCAATTTGGTCGCGATTGCCGCCGCATTGCCGCGACAGGCGCGAATGGGGCTGGCGTTGGATTGGGGTTCGCGCCGGATGTTTCCATCCTGAAGCCGGTGAAGGGCGTCGATGCGTGCATGTACGCGGGCTTGGCCAGCCACTGCCGTCAGCAGTATGCAGGGCGGTTCGAGATTCTCTTTGGCGTCGGCAGCGCGGACGATCCCGCCGTGGAAGAGATAGCCCGGCTGCGGGAGGAGTTTCCCGAGTGCGCGATTCGGCTGATCGTGTGCCCCCAGCGGCTGGGGACATCGGGCAAGGTGAGCAACCTGGTGCAGATGCTCGGCGAGGCAAAGTACGACTATGTGCTCATCAACGACAGCGATATCTGCGTCTCGCAAAATTATCTGTCGCGAGTGATGCGCGGTTTTGCCGACGCGAAGGTGGGGATGGTGACGGCGCTCTATCGCGGGCGGACCGCGGCTGACCACCCCAACGAGCAAGCTCCCACCCCAGCGAACAAGTTCGCCGGGGACCCCGGTACTCGCCGGGGGTCCCGGGCTGACGGCAACGCGCTGACGCTGTGGTCGCGGTTGGAGGCGCTGGGAATCTCAACCGACTTCATGGCGGGAGTGCTGGCGGCGCGCAAGCTCGAAGGCGGCATTCATTTTGGACTTGGCTCGACGCTGGCGATATCGCGCGCGGCGCTGGCGGCGGCGGGAGGGCTGGAGCCGCTGGTCGACTCGCTGGGCGACGACTACGAACTGGGCGCGCGCATCGCGCAGGCGGGATTCCGCGTCGAGCTGTGCGGCGAGGTGGTGGAGACCGCCGTGCCCGCGTACGGACTGCGCGGATTCTGCGAGCACCAGATTCGCTGGGCGCGGACCATGCGCGACGCGCGGCGATGGGGCTACCTGGGGCTGGGGATCACCTACTGCATTCCGTGGGCGGTGCTGAACTGCGTGGCCAGCGGGTTCGCGCTGTGGAGCTTCAGCCTGCTGAGCCTCGTAGTGCTGGCGCGCGTGGCCGTGGCGCTGACGGTCGGCGTGGGATTGCTGGGCGATGCACAGGTGCTGCGCGACATCTGGCTGCTGCCTCTGCGCGACTTCTTCGGGCTGGGCTTCTGGGCGTGGAGCTATGCATCCGACACAATCGTCTGGCGCGGCGAAAGCTTCCACCTGCGCAATGGACGACTTTCTCCAGCGAACGAAGAAAAGGCTTAACACCGATCTACACCGACAGGCACAGATTCAAATGAAGTAAATTTCACAGAACTCCATCCATATTGTTGTTGATCGGTTTCATCGGTGTAGATCGGTGTTAAGTATTTCGGGCGGCGTGGTGGGTTGGTTGCTGACGATCTGCTTGCCGCCGGACTTCGCGATAACGTAAACGGGGCCGGACAGTGCGGGCAGCGGGCTGGGCTGCCCGGCCAAGTCTTGCCAGAGGAAGATGCGCTGCGGGCCGGGCCACTTCTCGGCGAGCGACTGCGGACTCTCGAAGATCGGCGGGGCGTCGGGGAAAAAGCTGCCGTACCAGAGGTTCGAGCTGCGGCCTTCGAGGATGTGGATGGGATTGATTGCGACGGGATGGCCGTTCTGCTGCGTGTAGCCGGGCCGGCGGAGATAGAAGCCGAGCGTGCTGGCGAACTCGTACTCCTGATGGATGACGATGAGGTCGTCTGGGTGGATCTGCGGAGCAATTGCGGCTGCGAGCCGCTGCGAGCTAAGCACCGGCGCGAAGGTTTGCAGGCCGAGATGCGCGGCGAGCAGAAAGCCGAAGGCTCCCGCGGCTAGTGCGAGAGTTGCGGCGTGGGGCTGGTTTCTCTTGCGTAGGAAGTAAGAGCAGAGCGGGCCGAGGAAGAGCGCGGCGGCGGACAACGCGACCGGGAGCCGGAAGAGGCCGAGGGCAGCCGCGTTGAGGTCGAGGAAGTGGCCCATGCTGAGCGCGTAGTCGGCGGGGTTTTGCTGGAGGAGCTGGGCCAGGTCGGTCGAGTGCGCGGGCGCGTGGGTGTGCATCAGGAAGACGAGCGCGGCGGCTGCGAAGATTGCGCCGAGTGCAAGCAGGACGGTGGTTGCGCGGAGGTTGGCGCGGCGTATTTTTTTTGCTGGATCGGAGTCGCTCTCCTGCGCTAACCAGCCTGCGATCAGGAGAACCATCGCAGGAAGAGCGGGGAGAACGTAATACTCCTGGCGCGTGGAGAAGCTGAAGAAGAGCAGGGGGAGGGCGACCCAGAGAGTGAGCAGAAGCAGAGTGCGTTCCAGCGACGTGAGCGCGTAGGAACGGAGGCGTTCTCGCCACGTCTGTGTGCGGAGAGGAATGGCGCGGGCAATGGCTTTGAATGCGTAGGCCGACCATGGCATCAGCCAGAAGAGGCAGAGCCCCCAAAAGAGCCACAACGGGACGGTGTCGTAGTCGCGCGGAACGCGAAGGTTCAGGTAGCGCAGAAGCTGCTCGTTGACGAAATAGAACCAGAGCCATCCGTGAACGTTGCCCTGAGTCGGCAGTGGCACAAAGAGATGGCCGTGTGCGAGAACGAGTCCGCCGGGATGGCCCTGCGTCGGGTTCGCCAGAGCGATAAGGATGTGCCACGGCGCGGCGATTGCGAGGAAGATGGCGAGCGACGACAGCGGGTATAACTCGCGAACGCGGGCGATGGTCCCCTTCCAGCCGCGCGTCAGCAGCAGATAGATCAGGACGATTGCGACTGGGAAGACGGCGCCGATCAGTCCCTTGGTGAGGACGCCGAGGGCGCAGCAGGCGGCGAAGGCGGTGCAGAGGAGGCGCGGACTTTCTACATCCCACCCTTCGCGATGAGACTGCGAAGGATGGGGCACCCGATCTTCTGGTGGTTGTTCGGTGAGGTAGAAACAGAGGAGGGCGAGGGTGAGCCAGAGGCAGACCATCGCATCTGGAATAGTGATGCGGGTGAAGAGGAAAAATCCGAAGCTGGAGAGAAGGATCAGCGTGGCGTAGAGTCCTGCGCGTGCGCTGCGGAAGGCGCGGCGGGCGAAGCTCTCCAGCGCAAAGGCGAGCGCCAGAACAGTCAGCGCAAGCGGCAAGCGTGCTGCTGCGGCGCTGACTCCGAAGAGCTTGAAGCTGGCCGCCATCGACCAGTAGAGCAGCGGTGCCTTCTCCAGGTAGCGAATGCCGTTGGCGTAGAGCGTGACGAGGTCGTGGCGCAGAAGCATCGAGCGTGCGACCTCGGCGTGTACCGAGTCGGCGTCATCGAGCAGCGGCGGTGTGAAGAGGGTGAAGCTGGCGTAGAAGACGATCCAGAGCGCGAGCAGAACGAATGTGTTGCTGAGTGGGCGCTTCGGAATGGAGGTCTGTAGCGCGGTTGAGGGCGGCATGGGTTAGAGGACGGGGATGTCTTCGTCGATGGCGAGTTGGTCGACGCAGATGTAGAGGGCTTCCCCGAGTTTCTTGAAGGCGAGCTTGCACTCCGCGGAGTAGGCGCTCCTGTCTTCGCGGCGGAATAGTTCGTTCCAGATGTTCTGCGCCTGCCAGAGGTTGACGTCGAAGGGCATGGTGTGCAGCGCGAGGGCGATGGAGAGTGCGGTGCGCAGGGCCGCATCGGGTGGCTGGTCAGCCTTGACGGTGGCCTCGAGCTGGACCATGGCACCCTTAATGCGCTCGGCGGCGGCGAAGTTGAGCGCCGGGGTATCGACGGCGACGTGGTCTGTGGCGGCGCGCAGGAAGAGTGCCTCAATCCCGGCGGCGTCGAAGTTCTCCGCCTCGATGGCGTGGCGAAGGCTGGCGTTGATGGCGAAGTTGGCGGCGATGGCAAGAGCGGGCGGTGCGGTCACGCCCGACTCGGTGAGGAAGTGAAGCAGCGAGGCGTGGTCTTCGTAGATCTTGCGCAGCGAGTCTTCCATCTCGGCCAGCGTCTGGTTGAGAATCGTGCGCAGGATGCGTCGCTGCTCATCGGCGAAGAGCGAGGTGAGCGAGTACGTGATGGAGCCGAAGAAGCGGTCGATGAGGCGGATTACCTCGGGAAGATTGGCGCGTCCGATGGAGGTGCGGATCTCGCTGGAGAAGGCAGTGAAGGCAGCGCCGTTCTCCGGGCCGTCGGTGGAGTAGCGGCGCACGGCGGCGGAGAGGTTCTGGTCGCCCAGGTGCAGCACGGCGAAGCATATCTCCTCGTTCTCCTCGGTGATGCGGGAGCGGACGTGGGCGCGGCCGATAGCGACCTTGCCCCGGCCAGAGGTGAAGCTCTCGTAGGAGTCGCGGTGCATGTCGAAGCAGAAGAGATGGCCGTCCTCGGGATAGTTGCGGAAGATGGAGCTGATGGCATAGTGCGCGCCCACCTGCTCCAGACCGATGCGCAATCCGGTGACGTAGCGGCGGTAGATTTTGGCGCCGTCGCCCATTTCGGGGAGGTTGGATTTGGCGTGGGCGAGAATCTCCAGGAAGCGGTCTTCCAGCGCGGCGCCGGCGGGGCCGAAGAGCTTGGCCGCAAGCTGCAGCACGCGGCCGGCGTAGGCGATGATCTGGATGGTCTCGATGCCGGAGATCTCATCGAAGAACCAGCCGCAGCTCGTGTACATGAGCTGGGCGTGGCGTTCCATCTCGAGCAGTTCCAGCAGAGTACTGCGCTCTTCGGGAGTGATGTGCCGCTTGGCGTGCAGTGCGAAGAAGCGGTCGACCGACGCCGGCGAGCGGTCGAGGACTATGTGGATATAGTCGTCGCGCGCACTCCACAGGTCGAGTAGCAGCGGTGCAGCGAGCGCTTCGGCCAGCGGCGCGGTGGCATCGCGCAGGAAGTCGAGTGCCTCGCGCAGGGGCGCGCGCCACTGCTGGTTCAAGCCAGGCTTGCCGCCATTGCAGCCGCAGTTGGAGCGCCAGCGCTCGACGCCATGCACGCAGCTCCAGGATGTGTTTTCGGCGACCTCAGCCTCCCACTCCGGCGGGAACTTTTCCAGAAACTCGCCGTAGTTGGTGAGCGTTGCGTGGCCGTTCGACTCGATCCAGTGCATGGCATAGGAGAGCGCCATCTCGCCGTACTTGTGGTGATGGCCATAGCTCTCGCCGTCGGTTGCGACGTGTGAGAGCTGGACCCTGTCTGGGGAGTTGGGCGTGGGCGCGTGGAAGCCGTCCAGCAGGCGGCTGCCAAAGGCCTCGCCGCTGTTGAGCAGGCCCTCGAAGGCAATGGCGCGCGAGGCTGGGCCGTCGTAGAAGAAGACCGCGATGCTGCGGCCCTGGTCGAGATGAACCATGTAGGGACGTGTGGTGTCGACGGCAGCGTTGGGCGTGGGAAGCCAGGGTTGCTGGTTGCCGGTTGCTGGTTGTTGGTTGTTGGTTGAGGATTGATCGCCAGGGATATGCCGGATGCGTGCGCACTGATGGGGAGCGAGAATGGTGAACTTGATTCCCTCGGCGGCCATCATCTCCAGTACGCCGCGGTTGACGGCGGTTTCGGCCAGCCACATGCCCTCGGGCCGGCGGCCGAAGCGGTGCTCGAAGTCGGCGATGCCCCAGCGGATCTGCGTGATGGCATCGCGCCGGCTGGCCAGCGGCAGGATGATGTGGTTGTAGGCCTGCGCAATCGCCGACCCGTGGCCGCCATAGCGCTGCGCGCTGGCGCGGTCGGCGTCCAGAATGGTGCGATAGGTGCGCGGAGTATTGTCCGCCATCCACTTCAGCAGAGTGGGGCCGAAGTTGAAGCTCATGCGCGCGTAGTTGTTCATGATGCGCACGATCTCGCCCTTGCGGTTGGTGATGCGCGAGGCGCTGTTGGGCGCGTAACACTCCGCGCTGATGCGATCGTTCCAGTCGTGATAGGGCGCCGCCGAGTCCTCCACTTCCACCGTCTCCAGCCAGGGATTCTCGCGCGGCGGCTGGTAGAAGTGGCCATGCACGCAGACGTATCGCTGGGTTGCAGCGGCGGATAAGGAGATTGGTTTCGCGTCCTTCGGAGTGCCTTGAGACTTCACCATGGAATTATAGGAGGCTCCCGCTCCGGACGCTCTCTCGTTGCACGATGGTCAGCCAGGAGGTGTTTCCTGTGGAGACTCAAGGCTTGCGCTTCAGTTTATTTTGAGCCAGGTCGCAGGCGCGCCATAGATACCAGCTTGCCACCGAGCACCAGGGGTGCCAGCGTGCGGCGCGGGCCTCCATCGCGGCAGGCCGGCCTCGTCCATGGGGAAATGTTATCCGATGGGGCAGATCGCCGGGGCGAGCAAGGCGAGCAGACGCTCCGGAGTCTAAGCGGCGATTTTGAGGGTGTGACTCTTCAGCGTCGGGACCTTCCTGCGCTTTGCGCGCGAGGCCTTCCAGAAGTCGTGGTCGTTTTGCACCAGGAACCAGATGTCTCCCTGGCCCTGCCCAAAGGCCTCGCTGATCTTGATCGACATCTCCGGGGTGATGGCGGCGCGCTGGTTGAGCACACGGGACAGCATGACCCGCGACACGCCAATATGCCTGGCGAAGGCGGTGACGCTCATTGGAATGCTCTCCAGGGCCTCCTTGATGATTCTGCCAGGGTGCGGCGGGTTGTACATGCGCATGGTTCTTCTCCTTAGTGGTAGTCACGATAGTCGACGAGAATTGCGTCCTGGCCATCGAATGCGAAGATGATTCGCCAGTTGCCGTTCACTTTCACCGCCCAGTGGCCAGCGAACTCCCCCTTGAGGGGGTGAAGATGCCAACTGGCCACGTCCATCGTGGAGGGTCCGGTCGCGCGATTCAAAACAACAAGTTGGCTTTCCAACTTATTTGCGTGAGCAGGCTGAATGCCTGCCCTCGATCCAGTGTTGAAGAATTTCTCCAGCCCGGCGTGTCGGAACGACTTGATCACCTTTTATACCGTAAACTGTGCATTTACAGTTGTCAACAGAAAACGCTGGAGCCCATGACCTGTGGAGTTATAAGAGTCGGGCTAGTGGCCAGGGAGGGAACTTAGGCTGCCGTTGGCAAGGTCGCAGGCGCGCCAGAGGTACCAGCTGGCGACCGAGCACCAGGGGTGCCATTTCTTTGCGCGCTTCACCATCTCCTCTGGCTTGGGCAGGTCGGCAGGCGTGACTTTGTCGGTCGGCTTGAGCTTGCCGAAGGTCAGCGCGAAGCCCTTGCGCACGCCGTAGTCGCTCACCGGCAGAACGTCGGGGCGGCCCAGGCGGAAGATCAGCAGCATCTCCACCGTCCAGCGCCCAATGCCGCGCACCTGCGTCAGGTGCTCGATGATTGCCTCGTCGGTCATTCGCCGGATGCACGCGAGAGTCGGAACGGTGCCGTCGATCGTCTTTGCGGCCAGGTCCCGCAGCGCGAGGCTTTTGTTGTGCGAGAGGCCGGCGGCGCGCAGTTGTTCGTTTGGGCAGTCGATCATGTGCTCGGCGGAGAAGTGGATCGGCTCGCCCTTCGCGCCCACTCCGCAGACCGGATTGAAGCCTTCCAGCAGACGGCGGTGAATCGTTGCCGCCGCTTTGCCGTGCAACTGCTGGTAGATGATGCTCTCTACCAGCGCCTCGAAGGGCGACTGCGCGCTGGCCAGGCGCAGGGTGAAGGGGCCGGCGCGCTGGATGAGGCGGGCGAGTTTGGGGTCGGCGGCGGCCAGCTCGCGGCACGCGACGGCGGAGTCGTAGCGGGGAGGGCGCGGGCTTTGGCGCGGACGGGGCATCTCTCGACGGTATCGCAGCGAGGCGTGGGATGTCTTCCGCAGCGGCGGAAAATTTCGCCGTGCTTCGATTCAGATTCGCCGGGAGCGAAGCCACTGTAGCAGCGCAAGTGCTCCGCTGGAGTCAGATAGCGGCGTAGCGTGCAGGGTTGCCGGGCGAGATTGCGCGGGCGTTTCGGGTCTTTGAACTCTCCCGGCAGGACCAGCCGCCAACGCCTCAACCGCCCAAGTGCAACCCGTTGAAAAAATCGCTGAAACGAAACAACCCTCTAAAGCATCCATAACTTACTACTCAGAAACGCTGAGGAGACGGGAAAGCATCGATGGCGCAGGTTTTTGATCGCAGTTCGAACGCACTGGCACGGGCCAGTCTGGTGCTGACGGGCCTGCTCGTCGTCGTGCTCGGCGTCACGCTGGATCAGTTGCAGCGTTCCCCGTGGGTGACGCGGCAGGGCCAGCGCGCGGAGCAGCCGGTCCCGTTCAGCCACAAGCACCACGTGGAGGGCCTGGGTCTGCAATGCCAGTACTGTCACGGCACGGTGGAAGTCTCCAGCTATGCGGGCATTCCGCCCACCAAGACCTGCATCAACTGCCACTCGCAGATATGGACCAATGCGGCGCTGTTGGAGCCGGTGCGCCAGAGTTGGGCGACGGACGCGTCGATCCAGTGGATCCGGGTGCACGACCTTCCCGACTACGTCTACTTCAACCACGAGATCCATGTGAATAAGGGGATCGGATGCGCCAGTTGCCATGGCCGCGTGGACCAGATGCCGCTGATGTACATGCAGAACACGCTGCAGATGGAGTGGTGCCTCAACTGCCACCGTAACCCGGCGGCGGATCTGCGGCCCACCAGCGAGATCTACAACATGGCCTGGGCGGAACCCTCCACCGATAAACCCGTCTGGTGCGCGCCGACAGGCAAGGGCGCGTCTGGAACCGGCCCCACCGCAGAGAGCGTGGCCTGCCTAACAAAAGACCCATCGAGCAACGGCAATCCAGAGATCGCAATGCTGCAGGCGCAGTCAGGGATGAATTTGCAGCCTCACGCATTTTCCGGTGCAGGCCAGGCCGTGAGCGACGGCCCGCCGATGGCTGTCCTGGTTCCAGCTAGTAAATATCGCAAGTTCACCAGCCAGATCGACCTTGGCCGCTACCTGACCTCTCAGTACCACATCCGACCACCCAACGAACTCACCAGCTGCGAGACATGCCACCGATGAAGACGACACGCCAGACCGCAATGGAGACCACGCAAGCCAGCGCGCAGCTTGTGACCACGATTGCGCCTGCGCACGCAGACGACGGGCCGATCTCTGTCGGGTATGAAAACATGGCAAAGCTGACGCTGGCCGAGGTTCGCGCCAGGCTCGACGGCAAGAGCGGCAAGCGCTTCTGGAAGAACCTGGACGAGCTGGCCGAGACGCCCGCCTTCCACGAGATGCTGAAGGCGGAGTTTCCCCGGATTGCCGGAGGCTCGGCCAGCGAGTGGACGGATGCGGTCAGCCGCCGCGGATTTCTCAAGGTGATGGGCGCGTCTCTTGCGCTGGCCGGGCTTGCGGGATGCACCAAGCAGCCCGATGAGCCGATCTTCCCCTACGTGAAGCAGCCCGAGGACCTCATCCTCGGCAAGCCGATGTACTTCGCCACGGCGTTCCCATTTCCCACCGGGGCCATCCCGGTGCTGGTGAAGTCGGACGCATTCCGCCCCATCAA
Source organism: Acidobacteriaceae bacterium (assembly GCA_036803645.1). Lineage (GTDB taxonomy): Bacteria > Acidobacteriota > Terriglobia > Terriglobales > Acidobacteriaceae > Edaphobacter. The sequence goes on from DAIRTY010000008.1 coordinate 13,447, forward strand.
GGTGGATGGAAATCCCGACCACCCAATGTCGAAGGGCAAGTCCGACGCGTTCACCCAGGCTACGCTTCTCGATTTGTACGATCCGGACCGCTCGAAGGAGGTGCGCCTGCGCGGGCAGACCAGCGAGTGGGCGGATTTTCAGGCGGCGTTTTCGTCGGCCGTGAAGAAGTCGTACGGCGGCGAAGGGATTGTCTTCCTCAGCGAGACCATCACTTCGCCAACGCTGGCCGCGCAGTGGCATCAGGCGCAGGCAAAGTTTCCGGCGGCGAAGCTGGTGCAGTGGGAGCCGGTGAATCGCGACTCGTCGCGCGCCGCGTCCAAGGCGGCGTTTGGCAGCTACATGGACGCGCAGTACAAGCTTGAGAACGCGGACGTAATCCTCTCGCTCGACGCGGACTTCCTGGGCGGCATCGCGCAGCCCGGATTTCTGCCCATGGCTGCGGCCTACGCCCAGCGGCACCGCTACGAAGCGGGCAAGACGATGAACCGCATGTACGTCGTCGAGACCATGCCCTCGGTCACCGGCTTCAAGGCGGAGCACCGGTTGGCGCTGAAGCCCAGCGAGTTGGTGGCGTTTGCACAGGGGTTGCCACAGGGCCTCGCGATTTCGTCTACCCACGAATTCATTCCTCGCGAGGGAATGGGTGACGCGAGCAAGTTCTTGTCGGCGCTGATGAAGGACCTACAGTCGAATGTCGGCCGCTGTGTCGTCATCCCCGGCGAGCAAGCGTCGCCAGAAGTTCATGCAGCCGCATACGCGCTGAATGCTGCGCTGGGCAACGTCGGCAAGACGGTGGTCTACACCGAGACAGTGAACCCGATGCCGTCGGAGCAGGTTGCAGACCTCAAATCGCTCGTCGCGGATATGAACGCAGGCAAGGTGCAGTGGCTGGTCGTGCTGGGCGTCAATCCGCTCTACTCCGCGCCCGCCGATCTGGAGTTCGAGGCTGCATTCAACAAGGTCCCCAACACCGTTCATCTCGGCTCGCATGTGGACGAGACGGGCGCTGTTTCGGTATGGCACATCCACAAGGCGCACTACCTGGAGAGCTGGTCCGATGCGCGCGCCTGCGACGGAACCGTCTCCATCATCCAGCCAATGATTGCTCCGATGTATGGCGGCCACAGCGCGCACGAGGTGTTGCAGACGCTGCTGGACAATCCGCAGGCATCGGCCTTCGACGCAGTGCAGGCCAACGCAAAGACGTACATCGGATCGAAGGCTGGCGGCGACTTTGCCACGGCATGGCGCCGCGCACTGCACGATGGATGGGTCGAAGGCACCGCGTTTACGCCGAAGGCTGTCGCGGTCGCAAAGAACGGAACCTTCCCCGCCTCCACGGCGAATGGAAGCGGCCTGGAGATTTCCTTCCTGCCCGATCCATTGCTCTACGACGGCCGATTCGCCAACGTCGGCTGGTTGCAGGAGCTGCCCAAGCAGATCACCAACCTGAGCTGGGACAACGCCGCGCTGATGAGCCTGCGCACGATGGAG
>DAIRTY010000008.1:15041-19373 GCA_036803645.1 Acidobacteriaceae bacterium
TGCTACGCGGAGAACAACATTCCGGTGGTGGGCCGCGAGCAGGTGAAGATCGGCCGCAACATGCAGTGGATTCGCATCGACACATACTTCGAGGGCGACCTCGATGCTCCGCGCGCGCACTTCCAGCCCATGGCCTGCCAGCACTGCGAGAACGCGGGATGCGAGCAGGTCTGTCCCGTGGGCGCGACGGTGCATACCCCCGAAGGCCTCAACACGATGGTCTACAACCGCTGCGTCGGCACGCGCTACTGCTCCAACAACTGCATCTACAAGGTGCGGCGCTTCAACTTCCTGCTCTACTCGGACTTCGACACCGAGAGCCTGAAGTTCATGCGCAATCCCGACGTCACGGTTCGCTCGCGCGGAGTGATGGAGAAGTGCAGCTACTGCGTGCAGCGCATCGAAGCGGCCAAAATCACCGCCGACAAGGAGAACCGCGAGGTGCGCGACGGAGAGATTGTGACCGCGTGCCAGCAGGCCTGCCCGACAAGCGCGATCAGCTTCGGCAATCTAAACGACCCGCAGAGCGAAGTCTCGAAACGCAAGGCCACAGAGCGCGACTATCAGGTGCTGGCGGACCTGAACTTCCGGCCGCGCACAACCTACACGGCGGGCGTCATCAACCCAAACCCGGAGCTTGGATAGCATGGCGACGAAGTCCCCCATCGACGATCCCAGAATCGACCCGCGCACCGGCGAGTACGCGGTCATCGCGCCCGGACACACCTTCCGGTCGGTGACGCAGAAGATCGCGGGCCTGGTGCTCACCAGCAACACACCGCTCGGCTGGTTTGGCGGGCTGACGGTTGCCGGCGGCGTTGCCACTCTGTTGGTGGTCGCGATGACGTGGCTCTTCCTGAAGGGCATCGGCATCTGGGGCGTCACCATCCCCGGCGCCTGGGGATTCGCTATTATCAACTTCGTCTGGTGGATCGGAATCGGCCACGCGGGCACGCTGATCTCCGCGATTCTGCTTCTCTTCAAGCAGACGTGGCGCAACTCCATCAACCGCTTCGCCGAGGCGATGACGATCTTCGCGGTGGTCTGCGCAGGCACCTTCCCGCTCATCCATCTGGGTCGTCCTTGGCTTGGCTACTGGCTCTTTCCTTACCCGAACACGATGAATCTGTGGCCGCAGTTCCGCTCGCCGCTGGCGTGGGATGTCTTCGCGGTCTCCACCTACGCCATCATCTCGGTCGTCTTCTGGTACATCGGCATGGTCCCCGACTTCGGCACGCTGCGCGACCGCGCGGTTATGCCCTTCGCCAAGTACATGTACGGGATGCTGTCGATGGGCTGGCGCGGCTCCACGCGCCACTGGGTCCGCTACGAGTCGGCGTCGCTACTTCTGGCCGGTCTCGCCACGCCCCTGGTGCTCTCGGTGCATACGGTCATCAGCTTCGACTTCGCGGTGGCCGCAATGGCTGGCTGGCACACCACCATCTTCCCGCCGTACTTCGTGGCCGGCGCCATCTACTCGGGATTTGCCATGGTGCTCACGCTCGCGATCCCCATCCGCAAGTTCTATCACCTCGAAGATCTCATCACCCTGCGCCATCTGGACAACATGGCGAAGGTGATGCTCGGCACCGGGTGCATCGTCGGCTACGGCTACATGATGGAAGTCTTCATGGCGTGGTACTCGGCCAGCCACTGGGAGTTCTTCATGATGTGGAACCGCATGTTCGGCCCCATGGGCTGGGCGTACTGGCTCCTCATCCTCTCCAACCTAGCCATCCCGCTCACCACGTTGTGGTCGCGCAAGCTGCGCGTGAATGTGGTCTATCTCTTCGTGCTGTCGCTCATCGTGAACACGGGGATGTGGCTGGAGCGCTTCGTAATTGTCGTCACCAGTCTCTATCGCGAGTACCTGCCCAGCAGTTGGGGCACCTATCGCGCCACCAAGTGGGACTACATGACCTTTGTCGGAACATGGGGACTCTTCACATTCCTCTTCCTGCTCTTCGTGCGCTTCCTGCCCATTATTCCAATCTCGGAGATTCGCATGATGCTTCCGCAGACGAAGATCCGTCCCGGCGGAGCGGACGCCGAAACCGTTGTCGAGGAGACGCTCTGATGACGCCGCGCGAAGGAATCTACGGGTTGCTGGCGGAGTTCAACGCTCCGGCTGAGCTGGTCCGCGCCACCGAACAGGCGCACCGGGCAGGCTTTCGGCGCATGGAGTGCTACACGCCCTACCCGGTGGAAGAGGCCGCGGTTGCGCTGCGCTTCCACAAGACGAGTGTGCCGCTGGTCTGCCTGCTGGGCGGCGTCATGGGAATGCTCACCGCGTTTCTGATGGAGACATGGATCACGCTCTGGTCGTACCCGATGAACATCGCGGGACGTCCGCTCTTCTCCTGGCCCGCGTTCATCATTCCGGCGTATGAGTGGACGATCCTCTTCGCGGGGCTCTCGGCCGCCTTTGGGATGCTGGCGTTGAACGGCCTGCCGCAGCTCTACCACCCGCTCTTCAATGCGCCGAACTTCCGCGATGGCGCATCGACCGACAAATTCTTTCTCTGCCTGGAAGCCACAGACCCACGCTTTTCCATCCTCGAGACGCGCGCTTTCCTGGAGCAGTTCGCGCCCGTCTCCGTTGTGGAGGTGGAACTGTGAGACAGGGGACAGGGAACAGGGAAAAGGGAACAGGGAGCAGCGTGCAGAAGCTCAATCGACTCGCCGCGCTCTGCGCGCTTGCGGCTGCCAGCCTGCTCGCCGGATGCCGCCAGGATATGCAGGACCAGCCCAAGTTCATTCCGCAGCGCGGCACGGATTTCTACGCGGACGGCCGTTCCGCGCGTCCGCAGGTGGCCAACACCGTGGCGCGCGGACAACTCCACGACGACGCGTATTTTTACACCGGACTCATCGACGGCAAGGAGGGCAACGCGATGCCGTTTCCGGTGACGACGCAGCTCCTCGCGCGCGGCCAGGAGCGGTTCAACATCTTCTGCACGCCATGCCACTCGCGCGTGGGCAATGGCGCGGGAATGATCGTTGAGCGCGGCTATCGTCCGGCGGGCAACTACCATACCGCGCGGTTGATGGCTGCGCCGCTTGGTCACTTCTTCGCTGTGATGACCCACGGATACGGTGCCATGCCGGAGTACGCCGCGCAGGTCTCGCCGCAGGACCGCTGGGCCATCGTCGCCTACATCAAGGCGCTGCAGTTGAGCCAGAGCGCAAAGGCCGCCGATGCGCCGCCGGGCGCGCAGATCGAATCGCTCGCCAATATCGCCGAGAGCGAGGGACTGCCCGCTAACTTTGCGAATGGGTGGACACTGCCGCCCACCGCTGTCTACGGCACGCCCAACAACCAGGACAACGGCATTCCGCCTGAGCTGTCACCGAGCGCTAATGGAAAATATCCAGCGGCGCAGTCCGCGCAGGGCCAGATGAATGCTCCTGCAAGCACGAACAAGCCCGCAAGCCCAAACAAGCAATAGAACGATCTCTTTCACCAAGGCCGAAACGAAATGTCATCGCAACACGAACAACACGGAGAACACGCCTACAACGGGCCTCGGGCGCTGCCTGCGTCGCTGGCCGCGCCGGATGTTCTGTTAGCGTGGCGCAGGCGAGCGCTCGCGGTCGCCGCAGTCTTCGCGCTGCTGACGCTACTCTTCGCGTTCACCGGCGAGGGCCGCAACCACATCCTCCGCGCCTATCTGATGGGCTACATGACGTGCTTCAACTTTGCCGGTGGCGCGCTTGTGATGCTGATGCTGCAATATGTCACGGGAGGCAAGTGGGGCTTGTTGCTACGCCGTCCGCTGGAGGCGATGACGCGCACGCTTCCGCTGGTCGCGCTCATGTTCGTTCCCATCCTGGTGCCGCGCATCGGCGGGCATCTCTACCAGTGGGTCCGCTACCCCGATGCAGCTTCCACCAACAACGCGTATCTGCACCACCTCATCACCCACGAGCAGGCGCTGACGGCGAACTTCAAGCGGCCCATGCTCAACCCGCACGCGCTGATTGTCGAGTCCTGCATCATCTTCGCGGTCCTCCTGCTCTTCATGTTCCTGCTCAACAAGTGGTCGCTCGATCGCGACGCCGACCCGCTGCGCGGCACCCAGGCCAGCTACGAACGCTGGCGCACGCGCTTCGAGAACCTCAGCGGACCGGGCATTCTGATTTATGTCGTGGCACTGACGGCGGGTGCGATTGTGTGGATTCAGTCGCTCGATGTCACCTGGTACTCATCCATCTGGGGACTGCAATTCCTCGTCGCGCAGGGTTATGCCGTGCTCGCGCTGGGCATTCTCAGCGTCATTCTGTTGTCGCGCTATGAGCCGATGAAGACCCTGCTGCGCGCCACCGAGCAGC
>DAIRTY010000009.1:0-7704 GCA_036803645.1 Acidobacteriaceae bacterium
TCACCGTCAAAAAATTGCTCGCGGAGCAAGCCGTCGGCCGCCTCGTCACCTTCGAATCGCACTTCGACCGCTTCCGTCCCATCCCCCGCGAGAACACATGGAAGGAAGCCGAGAATCCCGCCAACGGAATGCTCTTCGACCTCGGCCCGCATCTCGTTGATCAAGTTCTCGCGCTCTTTGGCCCTCCCGCGGCGATTACCGCCAGCGTCCGCTCGGACCGCGACCAGACGGCCATCGAGGACGCCTTCGACATCACCCTCCACTACCCAGCGGCGAATGGGAAAGGCCTCCTCGCCCACTGCCGCACCAGCTACCTGGCGTGCGACAACGCGCCGCGCTTCCTGCTCCACGGCACCCACGGCAGCTTCCGCAAGCACGGCCTGGACCCGCAGGAACCCGCGCTGGTCGGCGGCGCGCGGGTCCCCACACAAGGCTCGCAGGAGGTCTGGTTGCAGGAGGACGAATCCGCCTGGGGCACGCTCACCGTCGCTCCCAATCCGGACGATCCCGCGACGCTCATCACGCGCCAGGTGAAGACCGAACGCTGCGACTATCGCGGCTTCTACGCCAACGTCCGCGACGCCATCCTCGGCACCGCCCCGCTCGCCGTCACGCCAGAGGACGGCTTCCGCGTCATCCGCCTGCTGGAGCTTGCCCGCGAAAGCTCCGCCGAAGCCCGCACCCTGAAGGTAGAGTTTTAGCGCGTAGCCGGCCGATCCTCTACTTCATCCTGCGGTGGGAGAAGCGCAGAACGCTCTCGATCAGGATCAGCGCCAGCCCCGCGAAGAGAACTGGGGCAGCCCAGTGCGCGCCTGCGGCGACGCGCGGCACCACCACCACAACCAACGCGAGCCAGGCCAGAATGGCGATGGCAAAGCTGCCATCGTCGACGAAGAGGTCGAGTATCTCGCGAGCAACGGATTGAATCCAGTGCATCGTCACTCCTCTCCCGCAACGGCCAGCGCGCTGCCACGGCAGATCGGCACCAGACACAGCGCAATCGCAAGATACGCCGCCATCAGCACAGGAATCGCCAGATCGCCTCCCGGCCACGCAACGCCCGCGCCCTCGCCCACCCAGAACGTCCCAAATGCCGAGAGCAGAACGCCGACGACAAACTTCAGCGTATTCTCCGGCACGCGCGCCAGCGGTCGGTGCAGCGCGAACCCCAGCGCGACGATCGCCAGCAGCGCAGCCACCGCGCCAAGACTTGCAGTCAGCATCAACCCGATCCCGCCCGCGCCCAGCGCAATCACGATGAAGACCACCTCGGTGCCCTCGAGCATGGTGATGTGGAAGGCGGCTGCGAAGGCGAGCTTGTCCCACCCGCGAGCAACACCGGCTCCGCGCAACTCAGCAGCCTCCTTCGCAAATGCCGCGGCCTCGTCGTGCAGCGCAATCAGCCCGGCGGCTCGCAGGATCGCCTTGCGCAGCCAGCGCAATCCGAAGAGCAGAATCATCGCGCCGATAAAGAGCTGGACCAGATGCAGCGGAATCCGCGTCAGCGCCGGCCCTACCGCCGCAACAATCGCCGCCAGCACTCCAAGCCCTGCCGCCGCTCCGGCCAGCGCGCTCGGCCAGCCGCGCACGCTTCCCACCGCCAGCACCACGGTCAGCGCCTCGACGCACTCCACCAGCGAGGCCAGAAACGCCGCCACCAGCGTCGTGCCCAATCGCGTTGCTGCAATCTCTCCCAAGCCGATGACCATTCCGCTCCCGCCACTCCCAGAACTAAAAAACCAAAATCGCTACAGATTCCAGATTATGGCACTCAACGCATAGGATGCTTGTGACGGCGCTCTTGACGGAAATAGACGCACAGACCGTGAAGTGCCGCGGGAAAGCACCCATGCCTTTGATGCACAGGACGAACGCAACACCTCCGGCTGCACCCAGCCGCAGGGACTTCTGCGCGGCCTCCTGTTGCACGGCCTCCGCGCTGTTTCTGGCGCGGGGCGGGCTGCTGCGCGCAGCCAGCCTTGCAGCGCAGGTGCAGCCAAGCCCACCCGCAACCCCTACCCGTCCCGACGTTGCCGCCATCGATCACGACCGCATCCTTGCCGCGGCCCAGCGCTATCTCACCCAGCCGCCCGCTCCCATCACATCTCTGCCATGCGCGCGCAGCCCTGGCTCGCCTCACGACTACTATTCCGAAGCGGAACCTTCCTCATTGGCCGAAGGCAATCCGCCCGCGGCTTCTGGCCCATCTGCGCCGGCGGGCTTGTCAACCAAATCCGCCGCCGCATCTTCGCCGCCCTTCACCGCGCACCGCGACGCGCTCTTCGCCCTCGGACTTGCAGTTCCCGCGCTCACCGCCGCGCACCTGCTCACCGGCGACGAGCGTTACGCCGGGCACGCCGCCGAGTGGCTGCGCGCGTGGTTCGCCGATCCCGCAACCCGCATGACGCCGCGCCTGGACTACGGCCAGGTTGTCACTGGCCAACCCGGGGCTGGCCAACCCGTCGAAGGCCGCTGTGAGGGCATTCTGGAGACGCTGCCGCTGGTGGAAGTCGCGCAGTCCATCCCGTTTATCGCCTCCGCCCTCGGCCTGTCCGACCAGCTCACGCTGCAAGCGTGGTTCGCGTCCTACCTGCGCTGGCTTACCGAGACCCAGGACAGCGGCCCGCGTCTCGCTGCGCTCGCGCGCGACCGCAAGGACCACCACGCCACCTCGTGGCTCCTGCAGGCCAGCGCGTACGCCTTGCTGACCGCGCCCGCAGGCGACGCTCCCAGGTCTGAATCCAGTGCGCTCGACGAGTTGCGCCACCGCTTCCGCACCACCACCCTGCGCGCGCAGATTGCCGCCGACGGCAGCTTCCCCCACGAGCTGCCCTCGTCCGCGCCCTACCGCGACTCGCTCTTCAATCTGGACATGATGGCCGCCATCTGCCAGCTTCTCTCCACCCGCTTCGAGAGCCTCTGGGACTATCAGCTGGACGACGGCCCGGGAATGCGCTCGGCCATCGCCTACCACTTTCCCTTCATCGCGGACCGCGCCCGGTGGCCGTTCCGTGCCGACGCCACTCACTTCGACCTGCTCCCCGCACGCCGCGCCAGCCTGCTGTTCTCCGCGCGCGCCTATCGGCGGCCCGAGTACGCCGCGCTGTGGAAGACGCTGCCGCCGGACCCGGCCGCGCCAGACATCCTGCGTACGTTGCCGTTCCATCAGCCGCTGCTGTGGGTACGCCAACCTGCGCACGCGGCCTGAAGACGGGCAGCAGTAGACGGGCCGCTAGCAGACGAGCAGCCTGAGGACACGCCGGCTGAAATCTGTCTGGCTGAAGGCGGTCTGAGGCCTCTTTATTGAAGGGGATTGCGGTTTTGGTCCGTGACGACGGTGTCGGCTAGCGGCCTGATCCGCCGGGTGCGGTAGCCGCGGCTGCGATACAGAAACAGCGATCCGCACGCGCCGCACTTCCATGGGTAGATTCCGAAGTGGCACAACACGTTCCGCTGCAGGAACCCGTCGCGGTGGACGCGCATGGGGGCGCGGTCGTTACATGTGGTGCATTTCACTTCTTTCGACCGTGCCATAGCTTCCTGTTCCCGCTGGGAGAAATTTCGCGCAACGCATGAACAGTTTCACCGAACCGGCATCGCGCGATAGTGACGCAATGTGGCTTTCCTCAGGAAAGCCACGCAAACTTTCTTCGTCCCTGGAACCTCCTGCGGTGAAATTGCTCCAACGAAGCATTCTGGAACCAACCCAGTATGGAACTCTATCGGCAGGGGGAAGCAGTTGCTGCCATGGCCCAAAATCTGTCTATCGACAAATCTACAAACTTGAATCGAGAACTGCTGTATCCCTGGTCACAACACAAGCCATAGATGCGCGGCAGAACCATTAAGATGCAGCAAGCATAACCTCAACCGGCGGTCTGTGCCTGTGATTCGTGGAACTTTTGCACAATGGCTAGGTACTTCCGTGCATTTTCGGTAATCGTTTCGGGATGGCCCTCCCGGATGGCCTTCGGGTTCACCAGGTCGGCGCCGACACCGAGCGCGAACGCCCCGGCCTCCAGAAACTCCGCCGCGGTGGCCAGCGAGACGCCGCCCGTGGGCACCAGCTCCACCTGGGGCAGCGGTGCCTTGATCGACTTCAGGTACTTTGCGCCGCCCATCGCGCTGGCCGGGAATACCTTCACCACGTCCGCGCCTGCCTCCCATGCGGTCAGGATCTCGGTCGGCGTCAGCGCGCCGGGAAGCACAGGCACACCGTAGCGATGGCACATCTCGATGGTCTTCAGGTTCAGCGCCGGGCTCACCACAAACGCCGCGCCCTCCAAAATGCATATGCGCGCCGTCTCGGCGTCCAGCACGGTGCCCGCGCCAAGCAGCAGGTCGGGGCGTTCCTTGGCCAGGCGGGCCATCACGCGAATTGCGCCGGGGACAGTCATGGTGACTTCCATGACGTTGACGCCGCCGGCCGCGATCGCAGTTGCCAGCGCCAGTGCCTGCTCTTCGCTCTCGGCGCGCAACACCGGCACCAGGCCGATCTCGCGCAGTGCATTCAGTACTTCCGCTTTCTGCATTTCTTTCTCCTGTTTCCTGTTGCCAGTTTTACCGCTGTACGCGCGCGCCTCCGCCCTTCATGATGCGCTGTACTTCATCGAACGTCGCCATCGTGGTGTCGCCGGGGGTAGTCATGGCCAGCGCTCCGTGTGCGCAGCCGCAGTTCACCGCCCACTCCGCGCCCTTCTCATTGAGAAATCCGTAGATCAGCCCCGATGCAAACGAATCGCCGCCGCCCACGCGGTCGAAGATCTCCAGGTCCGGCATCGGTCGCGCCTCGTGGAACACGCCCTCGTAGTAGCACACCGCGCCCCAGTCGTTGATGCTCGCCGTCTTCGCGTTGCGCAGCGTGGTGGCCACCGCGCGGAAGTTGGGGAACGCCGCAACCGCCTTCTCGATCATCCGCCGGAAGCTGCCCGAATCCAGCTCACCGAGGCTCTCGCCCACGCCCTCGATCTCGAAGCCCAGCGCGGCGGTAAAGTCCTCTTCGTTGCCCAGCATCACATCCACATACTGCGCCAGCTCGCGGTTCACCTCGGTCGCCCGGGCCTTGCCGCCGATCGACTTCCACAGCGAGTCGCGATAGTTCAGGTCGTAGCTGACGATGACGCCGTGCCTGTGCGCGGCGATCATGGCCTCTTTCGCAACCTCCGCGGTCGACTCGCTCAGCGCGCAGAATATCCCGCCGGTGTGCAGCCAGCGCGCGCCCTCGGTGCCGAAGATCTCGTCCCAGTCGATCTCGCCCGGCTGCAACTGGCTCACCGCCGTGTGGCCGCGGTCACTGCAGCCCAGCGCGGCGCGCACGCCAAACCCGCGCTCGGTAAAGTTCAGCCCATTGCGCGTCGTCCGCCCCACGCCGTCGAACTTCGCCCACTTCACATGCGACTGGTCCACGCCGCCCTGCAGCATCAGGTCTTCGATCAGACGGCCCACGGCGTTGTCGGCCAGCGCCGTCACCACCGCCGTCTTCAGTCCGAAGCAGCGCCGCAGCCCGCGCGCCACGTTGTACTCGCCGCCGCCCTCCCACACCTGGAACTGGCGCGTCGTGGCCACCCGCACATCGCCCGGATCCAGCCGCAGCATCACCTCGCCCAGGCTCACCAGGTCCCACTTGCACTCTTCCTTGCTGCGAATTGCCAGACTATTTTTTCCGTCCGCCATTTATTCCAGGCTCCTCACGCCAGCCAGTTACCGAGCATTTTCACTATTGCTATAGAGGGATAAGGATTGTCATTCTGACCCTGAGCTTGCTGAAGGGGAAGAATCCCCGCATTTTGTTCGCAGAGTGACACTCTATACCGTTGGTGAAAATTCTCTAACTGCCAGCAATCATCAACCGACAAATAACAACCTACTACCAACAACCTACTTCAAGTCCTTAATGGCAACCGGGTCCATGTCGTCGTATGCCTGGTTCTCTCCGCCCATGCCCCAGCAGAAGGTGTAGTTCTTGGTGCCCACGCCGGAGTGGATCGACCAGAGGGGAGAGACCACCACCTGCTTGTCCGCCATGATGATATGGCTGGTCGCGTCCGGCGGCCCCATCAGGTGAACCACGCGCTGGTCAGGCTCGACATCGAAGTACATATAGATCTCCGACCGCCGATTGTGCGTGTGCGCGGGCATGGTGTTCCAGTTGCTTCCCGGCGCAAGCAGCGTGAATCCCATCACCAGTTGGCAGCTCCGGATGCCTTCCATATAAATCGGCTTATAGATGGTCCGCTTGTTGCATGTCTCCGCCGATCCAAGCTCCAGCCCCTTCAGATCGCCGAACTTCACCATCCTGGTCGGATATTCCGTGTGCGCCAGATAACTCAGTAAGTAGAATGCTGCCGGTGCCGACGCCGACTTACTCGTGAATGTTACCAACTTACTCCCGCGACTTACATAGAGTGTGTCCAGCTTGTCTAAGTCGAAGCTGACTCCATCCACCGTGACCGAGCCCGGCCCGCCGGTGTTCAGCACGCCCAGCTCGCGTCGCTCCAGAAAGTACTCCGCGCGCAACTCCGGCTGCGTCTCCAGCTTCAGCGCGCCGTTCGTCGGCGTCGCGAAGCCGATCACCGCGCGGTCCAGGTCCGCATACGCCAGATTGATGTGTCCGGGGGTATACAGGTCTTCCAGCAGAAACGTCTCGCGAAGTTCTTCGCTCGTCATCCGCGCATAGCGCACGGGGTCGGCCATCTGAAGCAGTTTCATGGGTCTCCTTCGATCTCCACGGCCAGTCATCCTGCGTGGAGACACCATCCCTATTGTAGCGGAGAGGTTCGGCGAAGGGCGTGACCAAACTCACAGCGCGGCAGTCGAGTTTGCTCGACCGGCTCAACCCGCGTAAAGTAGTCCTTATTATGTCCAACATCCTCGATTCCTTCCGCCTCGACAACAAGATCGCCCTCGTCACCGGCTCGGCCGGAGGAATGGGCGCGGCCATAGCCATCGCCTTCGCCCAGGCTGGCGCCACCGTCGCCACGCACGACATCCGTCCTCCCGCCGACACCGTTGCCACCATCGAAGCCGCTGGCGGTAAAGCCGCCGCATTCAGCGCCGACCTCTCCGACACCGCCGCCCCCGAGGCGCTCTTCAAGCAGGTGCTTGCCAAGTTCGGCCGCGTCGACATCCTGGTCAATAACGCCGGAATCATCCTGCGCGAAGACGCCGTCAACGTGCCGCTGGCAGACTGGCTGAAGGTCATTCAGATCAACGAGACCGCCGTCTTCCAGCTCTCGCAACTCGCCGGACGCGACATGATGGCGCGCAAGGCTCCCGGCAAGATCATCAGCACCGCATCCTTGCTCAGCTTCCAGGGCGGAATCCGCGTGCCCTCCTACGCCGCGGCCAAGGGCGCCGTCGCGCAGATCACCAAGGCCCTGGCAAACGAGTGGGCCGTCAAGAACATTCAGGTCAACGCCATCGCTCCCGGCTACATCGCCACCAACAACACCGCACAGCTCCGCGCCGATCCAGAGCGCAGCAAGGCGATCCTCGACCGCATCCCCGCCGGTCGCTGGGGCGAGGCCACCGACGTTGCCGGAACGGCCGTCTTCCTGGCCTCTTCCGCAGCCGACTACATCACCGGCCACGTCCTGGTCGTCGACGGTGGATGGATGGCGCGCTAAGTCCTCCATTCAATCGCAATCGACTAAGCCAAACCAAAAGATCCCGCCCGGCAAGGGTGGGATCTTTCTTTGCATCTCA
>DAIRTY010000009.1:7804-18092 GCA_036803645.1 Acidobacteriaceae bacterium
TAAGCCAAACCAAAAGATCCCGCCCGGCAAGGGTGGGATCTTTCTTTGCATCTCACAGGAGGGTGCCCCATCCATTCCGCGTTCTTTGCGGAATGGGTGGGAGACTGCGCCGGATCACTGCCCAGCCGCAGCGCCCGATGGATTCGCCTTCGCCGCCGGTGCAATCGCAATGTCCAGCTCCGTCACCTTGCCCAGATCGGAGAGCGGCGGTTTAATCTCCGTCTTATTCCCCACCACCACAATCGCCAGCTTGGACACGTCGATGTACTTGTTCGCCACACGCGTCACATCCGCCGCCGTCACGCGCGCAATCCCATCCTTGTACTTCTCCAGAAAGTCCGGCGGATAGCCATAGAACGCCAGCACCACCTGCTCGTTCAGCGTCTTCTCCGGCGTGTCGTAGTTGAAGATGAACGAGTTCATCACGTCATCCTTGGCCTTCTTCAGCTCCTCCGGTGTCGGTGGCTTGGTCTTTAGCCTTCCAATCTCCTCCAGAATTGCCTGCGTCGCCGCCACCGTGCTCACGCTCTTGGTTCCGGCCTCGCTGCGGAAGACGCCCGGATGGTCGTACGCCGCGCCGTAGCTGCCGCTCACGTCGTACGCCAGCCCCAGCTTGGTGCGCACATACTGGAAGACGCGCGATCCGAAGCCGCCCGAGAACACCTCGTTCATCACGCTCAGCGCGTAGTAGTCGGGATTGCTGCGCACAGTCCCGATGCCCACGATCTCCACCGACGACTGGTTCACGTCTTCCTTGTCGGCGAAGTAGACGCCCGGCTTCGGCCCCGCGAACTCCGCCTTCGCCGGCCCGATCGCCGCGCCGCGCACCAGCGGCTCGAACGCCTTGCGCAGCTTGGCCTCCATCGCCGTCGAGTCGAAGTCCCCCTCCACCGAGACGATCATGCCGTTGGGAACCACGCTGCGGTCGTGCCACGCCTTCAGGTCGTCCACCGTCACCGCATCCACGGTCTTGTACTCGGCCTGCCGCGCATACGGACTCGCCGCTCCATAGACCAGCTTCGCGCTCTCGCGTCCGGCAATTCCGCCCGGGTCGTCGTTGCGCCGAGAGATGCCGGTGGCCATCGCGCGCTGCGCCATCGCCAGCTTCTCCGCCTTGAACGCCGGATGCAGCAGCAGGTCCATCGTCTCCCCGAAGACCCCGTCGAAGTCCTGCTTGAAGCTTCCCCACTCCACCGACGTGTTGGCCAGCCCGCCGCCGGTCTCGATCGCCGCCGCCTTCACCGCAAGCTCCGCGTCCAGCGCGTCGCCGCTTTTGGCCGCCGTCCCGCTGGTGCGCCACGCCTCGCCGTACATCCCCACCAGGCCGATCTTCGCCGCCGGCTCCTCGCGGCTTCCTCCGCGGATCCGGATCGACCCATCGATGAACGGGAGCTCGTGGTCCTCCTGCAAGAAAATCACCAACCCATTCGCCAGCTCGATCCGCTTCGGCTGCTGCGGCTTGAAGTCATGCAGCGGAGAAACCGCGATCTTCGTCCACGGTCGCGCCTGCGCCGGGGCCTTCGCCGCGCTCTTCGCGGCCGCAGCCGTGGTAGGCTGCGCCGAAGCTGCGCTCTGTGCCGCGGAGAATTGTCCCGGCGAGAGCAGAACGCATACTGCAATCGCAATCGCAAAGAAACTCACGGTTGATTTGCCCTTCATTTCGCACCTCCCGCATCCTGCGTCTGCGCCTGCGCTGGCGGAGTGAACTCAATCCGCGCGCTCGTCCGGTTGCTCTCCACAAAAATCTTGTTCGCCACCCGCCGCACGTCCGCCTTCGTCACCTTGTCGATCTCGTCCAGCTTGCGGAACAGTTTGCGCCAGTCCCCGTAGCGCGTCTGGTACTCGGCCAACTGAGCCGCCAGACCCTCGTTGTCGGCCAACCCACGCAGCAGTCCGGCGCGCGCCCGTGTCTTGAACATCTGAAGTTCTTCATCGCTGACGTCGCTCGTCTTCAGTCTGTCGATCTCCTTGTGGATCGCGTCCCGCATCTCGTCCGGCGTATGTCCCGGAACCGGCATCCCATAGAACGCAAATAGTCCGGGAAACTTTTCTCCAGGAAATCCGCTGAACCCCTCCGCATCCGCCGCGATCTTCTGGTCGCGCACCAGCGCCTTGTACAGCCGCGCCGTGCGCCCATTGGAAAAAATGTCCGTAATCGCGTCGTACACCGAATCGTCCGGGTCGCGATAGTCGGGCCGGTGGTAGCCCTCAAGATAAAACGGCTGCGCCGCCTCGCGGATCGTCACCGACTTCTCGGCAAACTGCACCGGCTCGACCGTCGTCATCTCCCCCGGCTTCGGCCCCGCCGGGATTGCGCCAAAATATTTCGTCAGCATCGGCATCGCCTCCGCCGCCTTCACATCCCCCACCACCGCCACCACAATATTTGCCGGCACATAGTACTTCGCATGGAACGCCGCCGCCTCGGTCGCGTTCACCTGGCTGATCTCGCTCTCCCAGCCCAGCGTGGGCACGCGGTAGGGATGCGCCACATACGCGGTGGCCAGAAACTGCTCCACCATTGCCCCAATCGGGTTGGAGTCGGCTCTCATCCGCCGCTCCTCCTGCACCACGTCGCGCTCCTTGTAGAACTCGCGCGCCACCGGATGCGCAATCCGCCCGCTCTCCATGTACGCCCACAGCTCCAGCCGGTTCTCCGGCATGCTCCAGAAGTACTGCGTCGAGTCTTCCTCGGTCGATGCGTTCAACCCCACCGCGCCGTTGGTCTCGGCCAGCTCCGCGAACTGGTTCGGCACCACAAACTTCTCCGCTGCCGCCTGCGCCTCCTCGAAGTTCTTCTTCAGCGCCGCCAGCTTGGCCGCGTCCTGGCCCAGTCGCTTGCGATACTCCGCGTCGTACGCCGCGTATGCAATCTCCACCTTGGCCAGCGCAATCTTCTCCGCCGCGTAGTTCGTCGTTCCGATCTCAGTCGTTCCCTTGAACGCGATGTGCTCGAACATATGCGCCAGCCCGCTCGCGCCCTCGGGATCGTTCG
Source organism: Acidobacteriaceae bacterium (assembly GCA_036803645.1). GTDB lineage: Bacteria > Acidobacteriota > Terriglobia > Terriglobales > Acidobacteriaceae > Edaphobacter. The sequence continues at coordinate 10,800 of DAIRTY010000009.1, forward strand.
CCGACCCCGCATCCACCAGCGTGTAGAAGCTGAACACCGGGGCCTCCGGCCGTTCGCACACGATCAGCGTCAGCCCGTTGGCCAGCACCTTCACCGTCGTCCGCTTCTCGAACCCGGCGAGGTACTTCGCATAGCCGCCGCCGTCCTGCGTTATGAAGGCGCTCTCCTGCGCCCGCGCCGCCGCTCCCCAGCCCATCGCCAACGCCAGCACTACGCCAACCACTCGACTCATCCGCACCACAGGACCTCCCGCAACAAACTCAATCCAGCTTATTAACCATACCCGATAGACGCGTTGATCGATCGACGTCAGTTTCCATGTTGGCGTGGAACAACACTTTCAAATCGTCATTCTGACGCACCCCACGAAGTCGTCATTCTGGCGCAGCCACACGAAGTCGTCATTCTGGCGCAGCCCCCACGAGTCGTCATTCTGGCGCAGCCAGAATCTCCGTATTTGCCTTGGCTGTTGCCTGTTCTTGTTCGCGCAAAGATCCGTGACGATCTCTTATCCGCAACAACTCGGCTTCCCAATCCCCAACGCCCGCTTCACTCCCCGCCAAACCCTCCGCAGCCAGCCCTCCACCGCCTCCGCCTCTGCCTGGATCGTCCCCACCACAGCCGCGAGCATCTGTTGCCGCGTCCACGCATTCCTCGCCGCGTTGATCCCGCCCCGCGCAGATTCCGCCGCCGCCTCCGCCCAGGCGCCCGTCTCCACCGCGCGAATCATCTTCGGATAGCCCTTCAGCAGCCCCTCCGGCCCCAGGTTGTACGCCATATCCAGCAGCGCCATCTTCACGCCGTCGGGCAGCTTGTCGTAACCCGCGAGCTTCTCCCTCAGCGTCGCCTCGAATCCCGCCAGCACCGCGCTCAGCTTCTGGTCGATCACCGTCTCCGGCAGCTCCAGCGAACCCGCCGCCCGGTAGAACGACGGCAGCTTGCCCATCGCCATCGCATCCACGCGCGCAAACTCCGCCGCAATCTGCTCTGCCGTCGCCGCCGCGCCTCCTTCCGCCTGAAAGGGAAGCGCGCAGGCCGCCGCCGCACTGTGCAGCATCAGCCCAACCCCCACCGTCACCCTGCCCACCGTGTCGCGGTACATCCACGGAACGCATCCCTCGAAGCTCTTCAACTGCGCCAGCGATTGATCGAAGGTTCCAGACATAATGGCGAAAGATTAGCACGCCTCCGCGAGTTTCGCCGGTCAGCGAACAGAATCTCATCGACCTCGAACGCAAGGCATCCCTCTTCGTCTGCATATAGTCCCAAGCGCGTTGTCATTCGCTAAAATCCACCAGGGCAGCATAGAGCATTTGACGTAGCTAGATATGTATGTAACTATGTAGCAAGGAGGAAATTCTATGCCCTATGTTGATCCACAAACTGTTCTCTCTCCCCAAGGCAAAGTCAGGGATCTAAAAGTTGTGTATGACAGCCATCCGGCAAATGATAGCTGGTCAGTAGCCACGATGAATTGGGACACAAATCCAAACGCTGTTGGGCTACGCTGGAATGGGTCGCCAGAAGAGAGCAGCAAAGGAAATCCGCAATCCCACGGCCACGCCACATGGTTCATCGTGCCGGATAAGATCGCTCCAGCAGTCCTTAAAGCAGCTAAGGATCTGGAGAATTCTAAGGAGCAAGAAATTCTCCGTGGATATGAGGAGATGGCAGCCGATACGGAAGGCGAGAAGGAAGCATTCGACTGGATCGAGGCGAATGTGGGTGAGTGTTTGTGACGCGGGGCGAGGTTTACTGGGTCGCATTCGACCCAACGGTCGGAGGAGAAGTTAACAAGACTCGTCCTGCAATCATCCTCAGCAACAATCTTGCGAACCGAGTCCTGAACCGTGTGATTATGGTGCCTTTGACCACAAATGTAGAGCGCGAATTGCCCGGTGAAGCGTTGGTGGAAATCAACGGCAAACGTCAAAAAGCGCTTGGCAGTCAACTCAGAACGGTGAGCAAGATGCGTGTCGGCAGACTATTCGGAGAATTGTCTGCGGTAGACCTCGATAAAGTTGAGCGCGCAGTCCTCTTCCAACTTGGCATAAGCATCTCAGCTACCCAGCAATGAGAAACGCAATTCTCGCGCTAGTCCTGAGTCACCACAATCTGCGCTTTCCCGCAACATTTCCTGCCCAGGATGGTCTAATCTTGTAAGCCAGTTGGTGGGAATCGCCGTCTCAGAGATGGGGCGCGGCTCCCGCGTTCCCGTTGTGCTTTGCCTTTCCGTTGCCGCTTTGGCCCAAACTCTTCGGAACACAGGATTTATCTATGCGTGGAACATCTCTTTCCCGGCTTATTCTTTCCTTTGCCACTCTTTTTGTCGGGCTGGCCGGAGCCTTTTCTCCCGTCCCTGCCGCGGCCCAGGGCCGCATCCCGAACCGCATCGACATGGCGGTCTCTTCGAGCCGCATGGTCGCGATTCCCGGTTCGGTCCATCCCAGGGCGCTCCAGGCCACCGATCTCGGCCCTGTCTCCGGCGACACTCACCTGCCGGGAATGTCGCTGCACTTCACCCCCAGCGCCACGCAGCAGGCTGAGATCGACCAGTTGCTCGCCGACCTGCAGGATCCCGCCTCGCCGCGCTACCACCAGTGGCTCACGCCGCAGCAGTACGCCGCCCAGTTCGGTCTCAGCAGTTCCGACATCGCCAAGGTCACCGCCTGGCTCACCAGCCAGGGCTTCACCGTCACAGGAGTCGCCCAGGGAGGCACCTTCATTACCTTCACTGGCTCCGTCTCCCAGATCCAGACCGCCTTTGCCACCAGCATCCACAGCCTCTCGGTGAACGGCGAGACCCACTTCGCCAACGTCACCAACCTCAGCGTCCCCAGCGCGTTTGCCGGCGTGGTTGGCAACGTCTCCGGGCTGCACGACTTCCGCCTGAAGCCGCGCGTCCACACCAGCATCGTCAAGCCGCAGTTCACCTCCTCCGTCTCGGGCAACCACTACATCGCCCCCGGAGACATCTACACCATCTACGACATGAATCCGCTGCTCAGCTCCTCCTCGCTGCCCGGCGCCAATGTGACCATCGCCGTCACCGGGCAGGTGGACATCAGCCTCTACGATGTAAATACGTTCCGCGCGGACTCCGGGCTGAACGTAAATCCGCCAACGGTGAAGGTGGTTCCCTCGGCGGTCTATGGCGGATGCGACCCCGGCACTCCCACCGCGTATAACGTTGCGTGCGTCGGTAGATATCCCCCAACCTCGAACGATCTGGCTGAGTCTTCCATCGATGTCGAGTGGTCTGGGGCGATGGCCCCGTATGCCACTGTCATCTTCGTCACCTCGCAGAACGTCTTTCTCTCCATGCAATACGCCATCGACACCAATATCGCGCCGATCGTCACCACCAGCTACGGCAACTGCGAAGCCGCCTGGGGCTCGACGGAGATGAACACGGAGAACCAGTTCTTCCAGCAGGCCAACATACAGGGCCAGACCATCCTGGCAGCGGGGGGAGACTCCGGCGCCACGGACTGCGACTCAAGCTCGGCGGCATCGGCCACTCAGGGCCTGGCCGTCGACTTTCCCGCCAGCTCGCCCAATGTCACCGCCCTGGGCGGCACCGGATTCAGCGGCGATGCCGCGGGCACCGGCTCCGGCTCCACCTGGGGAGCCACCCAATACTGGAAGGGAACATCCAGTTCCGATGTCATCAGCTCGGCCCTCTCCTACATCCCTGAAGCCGTATGGAACGATGCCAGTGCCGGCTACTTCGGCGGCGGCGGCGGCGGGGCCAGCTCCTTCTTCACCAAACCAGCATGGCAGGTCGAGACCGGGGCCTCCGGCATGACCTCCCTGGTCCCACCCGACGGCGCGCGCGACGTCCCCGACCTCGCCCTCAACGCATCCGACACCCACGACTCCTTCCTCTACTGCGTGGGCGTCGTCTCGGGCGTCTCCTGCGGCAATGGGTTCCGCATTTCGGCCACCAATAACGGACTGACGGTAGCCGGCGGCACCAGCTTCGACTCGCAGATCTTCGGCGGCATGGTGGCCCTCATCGAGCAGAAGATCGGCTCCAAGATCGGCAATGCCAACCCCACCCTCTACGCCCTGGGCAACAAGACCGCCTACTACAACCCCACCGCCTCCAGCGTCTTCCACGATGTCACCTCGGGCAGCAATGCAATATTGTGTGCCGCTGGATCGACCGGCTGCCCGACCGGCGGGTCCATCGGCTACGCCGCCACCACGGGCTACGATCTGGCCACCGGCTGGGGCAGCGTCGATCTCAGCAACCTCGCCAACGACTGGAACCTGGTCACTCCGCTCGGCTCGGGTTCGCTCGCCGCCAACACCTCGTCCACTGCGCTTGTGGCCTCGTCCACCTCCTCCTCGCCAACCAACGTCACCGTAACACCCGCCGCGCCGGTCACCGTCACCCTGACCGCGACCGTCACTGCTGGCTCCACCGCTCCCACCGGCTTCGTGCAGTTCCTGGTCAATAACGTCCCCGCCGCCGGCACCAGCAAGATCGCGCTTACCACCGCCAATAACATCACCACCGCGATCTACCAGTACACCGCCAGTTGCTCTACCCTCGGCCAGCAGAGCATGACCGCCGTCTACTCTGGCGACTCAAACTACCAGGGCTCCATCGGCCCGGCGCTGACAGCCAACGGCTCGTCGGCGACATCGAACGGATCGTATCTGACCAATCCGCTGATCGTCACGGTCTCCGGCGGCACATGCCCCAACTTCTCGCTTACGACTTCCAATACGGTCGTATCGGTCGCCGCCGGCGGCACCATACCAGCCGTCACGTTCACCGCCACCTCCGCCAACGGCTTATCCGGCACCGTGACCTTCTCCGCCACGGCCTCCAGCACCAGCGGTTACATCCCCACCCTCAGCTTCAGTCCCGTGTCGGTCGCCATCAGTTCCACCGCTCCGGTCACAACCACCCTCACCCTCTCCGGCATCACGGCCAGCATGCACCTGCCCAGCGCCCCCGGAAGGTTCGATTCAGGAACCATGTTGGCGCAACAGAATCCGGGCCGCTACCCATTCTCCAACCGGCCCTGGACCGCCGCGGGCTCCGGCCTCACCCTCGCTGGCCTGCTCCTGCTCGTGCTTCCGCGCAGACGGCGTCTGGGCGGCCTGCTCCTGGTGGTGTTATCCGTCGCGCTGGCCGCTGGCGTCACCGGATGCGGCGGCAGCAGCCAGTCCAGCCCCCCTACCGTCACAATCAACACCAACCCATACGCCGGAACCTACACGGTGACCGTCGTCGGCGCCTACAGCGGCTCGACCACCATCCCGCCGCAGTCCGTTACCATGGCCTACGAGATCCAATAGGGAACCGCGTCAACTCCGGATTCAGCGATCCATCGTCGCCTGCCGCAGCGCCGCCGGCCACTGGGCGGCAGTGGCCACCAGCACGTCCGCCTCCGCCGCAACCAGGCTCTGCGGAGACAGCCCATAGCTGCATCCGATCGAGCGCGCCCCGCAGTTCCGCGCCGTCAGAATGTCCACCTCAGAGTCCCCGATCATCACCGTCTCGCCCGGCGTGATCGCCGCCCCCGCGCCATCCAGCGCCGAAGCCTCGGCCATCAGCGTCCGCAGCCCCGAGGGGTCCGGTTTCTTGGTATGGAAGCTGTTGCCGCCGTAGACCTGGAAGAAAAATCGGTCCAGCCCGAAGTGTGCGCAGATCTCGCGCGACACCCCCACGGGTTTGTTGGTCAGCACGGCCATCGCAATCCCCGGCCACGCCGCCTGGATCGCCGCCAGCGCCTCCGCCACGCCCGCGTACACATAGGTGAAGTCCAGCTTGTGTACGCGGTAGTGCGCCAGAAAAAACTCCAGCGCCGCATTCACGTACTCTTCATCGTGAACGTCGCCCTCGGGATCGCCCAGCGCGCGGCGCACCAGCATCGTCGCCCCGTCGCCGATGTAGCCAAGCAGCACCGCGTGCGGCAGCTCCGGCTTCCCCAGATGCACCAGCATTGCGTTGATTGAGTTTGCCAGATCGATCTGCGAGTCGATCAGCGTGCCATCCAGATCAAAGACCACTAGCCGTGGAGTCATACCTCCATTTTACCGGCAACCAGCCGCCGCGGTTTTCAACCTCGAACCTCGTACCTACCTCCCCATCCCCAACGCCTGCAGAATCGCCGCATCGAACACGATCCCCGCGCTCGTCTTCGTCGCCAGCCCGAAGTTGCCGTCGTAGTCCCACATCGCCCAGCCGACGTGCCGCGACTCCAGTGCCGTCCGCGTGTCGTTGGTCCACGCCGCCCTCATCTTCGGATCGGAGTGGTCCTTGAACGCGCCGAACTCGCCGCAGTAGAGCGGCACGTTGCGCTCCGCGGCCCACTTCGCCACCGCGTCGATCTCCACCTGCACCCGCGCCGCGTTCCACTGGTCTTCGCCGTACCGCTCCAGCTCCAGCCGCACCCGCTCGTCCGGCTCCTGGTTCAGAACCGGCAGGATGTTCTCCGGCGTAGAAGGGTAGGGAATGCCGTGCGTAAACGCCCACGACGAGGTCGACCAGGTCGCGCCCTGGTGCGTGAACCACATCGGATCGTAGTCGTGGAAGGTGTAGATCACGTTCTCGTCCCTCACCGGCTCCATCGCCAGCAGCCCGTCCTGGTGGCCCCACGCCGCCGCCGTCGCGATGATCGTGTGCCGCGGAGCCACGCGCCGGATCGCCGCCACCGCGCGGTCCTGGATCCCCTCCCAGCGGTACAGGTCGTCCATCGACGGCTCGTTCAGTACCTCGAAAAACACGCGCTCCGGATCGCTCTTCGCATAGTGCGCCGCAAAGTTCCCCCAGAACGCGTACAGGTTCGACGCGCCGTCATCGCCGTGCGTCAGCCCCGCCTTCCAGTCCTCCTCGGCGTGGATGTCCAGCAGCACGTTCAGCCCCGCATCCAGCAGTTGCCCCACCGTCTTGTCCAGTTGCGCCATCGGCTCCGCGCGCAGCGTTCCGGTCTTCGGACTGGCGATCAGCAGCGCCGGATTGATGCTCAGCCGCACATGGTCGAAGCCCGCCGCCTTCAGCGCGCGCATGTCGCCCACCGACATATACGCGTCCAGCCGAGCCTGCGACAGGTCCCGCGTCTGCGCATAAAAGCTGCTCAGGTTCACGCCGCGCTTCAGATGCTCCGCCCGCTCAAACGCCATCCCCTTTGCCACCTGCGCCTGCGCCCCGCAAGCTATCCCGACCAAAACCGCCGCCGCAACCAGCCACTTCATCCGGCTCTTCATTCGTCCTCCACTCTTCCAGTTCGTCATTCTGGCCCAACCCCAAAAATTGTCATTCTGGCCAACCCC
>DAIRTY010000010.1:0-3622 GCA_036803645.1 Acidobacteriaceae bacterium
CAATCGTCCCTACGTTTACATGAGGCTTCGACCGGTCAAACTTTTCCTTGCCCATTGCGATTCTCCCTCTCTCGAATTGGCCGGCGTGTGCCGGCGATTCAAAACAAAACTCGCTCCATCAATAATATGCGTACAGCTTATAAAACTTCGTGCGCAACTCGGGTGCGACATGTTCCAGGCGGGCCAGGTAGAACTCGCGGATCTGGCCCTGGTCGCCGTTGCCCAGGCGGTTGTACTCCGCCTGGGTGGACGCGCCCAGAATGCCCTCGCGCAACACCAGCTCGAAGTCGCGGATGCGCAGCCCGAAACGCTCCATCGACCGCAGAAACTCCTTGACCCTGGCCGCGGAGAAGGCCGCCTCAATGGCGGATTGCACCGCGCCAAAGTTCTGCGGGTCGGCCACCGGAATCATTCCCTGCTCGCGCAATGCGGTCAACACACAACTCCTACGAAGATCGAACTGGAGCGGGAGACGGGAATTGAACCCGCGACCAACAGCTTGGAAGGCTGAGACTCTACCACTGAGTTACTCCCGCACGTCATGCAGCGAGTCGGCGAGTCAGCGAGTCGGCAGGCCAGCGGCTTTCGACTCCACTTTCCCGCGTGTCGCGGCCCTGACGGCCCGCTTTGCAACTTGAATCTGGAGCTGGCAGAGAGGATTGAACTCTCGACCTCTCCCTTACCAAGGGAGTGCTCTACCACTGAGCTATGCCAGCCTTACCGCGGGTCCCTCGTCTCCAGGCGTGCCCGCATGTTGGCCAGCACCACCTTGAACGCGAAGAGACCCAGAAACAGGATCGGAAACCATCGGACCTCGACATCGCGTGCTCCGAAGGCAACGTACCTGCTCGAATAACCCTGAACGTGAAGTACGGCAGAGGAATCTATCGTAAGCCACGACAGCACTCCCAAGACTAACAAAACCGCAAGGGCAATGAACATGCGCGGCCTGCTTGCCGCCAGGTTGAGTGATCGTTCGCTGTCACTCATCGCCATTCACCGCCTGAAATACCGCCTAAACCTCTACAGCCTAACGCCACTGCATGAAACAACCGCAAGAAATAAATGGTGCACAGGGGAGGATTCGAACCTCCGTAGCGCTTAGCGCGGCAGATTTACAGTCTGCTGCCATTAACCACTCGGCCACCTGTGCATCTTCCGCCCGTCGCCCCTCGGACGCGCCTCGCCCGAATGGAACGGAGGCGGCCGGCCGAGCGGAACTGGCGCAAATTGGAGCTGACGGAGGGATTTGAACCCCCGACCCTCTGATTACAAATCAGATGCTCTACCAACTGAGCTACGCCAGCCCAAACAGTCGAATGCGCTGTCCATAACGGGCAGCGCACAGTATCAACTTTAGCACAGCCACAAGCACGGAGCAACGCGGAAGATAAAGCAATTCGGTCGGCGGCTGGCGTACAGTAGAGGGCGGGATGCGCAAACGGACGCGATATTCGCTGCTTCTGATGCTGGCGCTGGTGATGGCGCTGATTGCCGCCGTGTGGCTGCGCAAACATGCTCCGCCGGAGGTCGCGCGCCTGCTGCCGGAGTCCGACGCCATCGTCTATCTCAACCTGAGGCCGCTGCGCGCCGCGACCCACCTGGAGCGCGCGCCCGTCTCGCGCAGCCCGGAGTTTCAGCAGTTCATCGACGCCACTGGAATCGACCCCGAGCGCGACCTGGACGCCGCCGCCTTTGCTCTGCACCGCATGGACGACCCCGCAGGCCCCAACGGCCCGGTCGCCTACTCGGAGGTCTTCGAGGGCCGCTTCGACGGCGCGCGCCTGGCCCACTACCTGGCCGGCATGTCCACTTCTCAGGAGCAATACGCCGGCCACATCATCTACACCATCCCCGTCGAAGGCCGCCGCCTGCGCATCGCGCAGCTTGGCTACGACACCATCGCCGCATCCAACATGCCCACCCCCGAGCAGATCCACTCCATGCTCGACCGCTACCGCGCCTCGGCGTCGCCGTTTGCCGGCTCATCGCTGCTGGCCTCGCGCTATCGCGACGTGCCACTGCTCTCCAGCGCGTGGGCCATCGGCCACGTCGGCCTCCCCTTTTCGGAGCGCGGACGGATCACCGTCTTCGGTCTTGCGCTTCCGCTGCCCGAGGACACCACCTTCGTCGCCAGCCTGCGCTACGGCCTTGGCGCGCTGCACCTGCGCATCGAGCAGATCGCACCCAGCGATGCCGACGCCGCCCGCTCCACCGAGGCGCTGGACGCGCTGCTGCGCATCTTCCAGGCCATCCAGCCCAAGATCGAGGCGCAGTCGGAGACGACCGATGCCGAGGCCATGCGCGAGTTCACGGCCTCCATCCAGATCGATCAGCACAAGGACCGCGCCGTGCTGACCGCCAATCTGCCTATGCAGTTGCTGAAGAAGTTGGTGACGCCGGAGAGCGCAATCCTCCCGGCATCATCCGATGCGCCCAAACTGCCCGCCAGCGCGACTGGACGCTAGAGCGGATTCTCGGGTGTACCCCGATAAGAAGCTGTCATCCTGCCCCTGAGCGAAGTTGAAGGGGAACGGGACAGAATCCCCGTATATTCTCGAAGCGTTGAAGAAGGGGCTACGTTTTCTTTGGTGCGGCTTAGGAGCCGGCGCTCTCGCTGTCCAGGCCGGAGAGCGTGGCGCGCAGGTACTTGTGCGGATTGACCGGCGTGTTGCGGATGCGCACCTCGTAGTGCAGGTGGGCTCCGGTGGTGCGCCCGCTCATTCCGACGTACCCGATCACCTGCCCGCGAACGACGGTCTGGCCGGCCATCACAGCAAAGCCGGACATGTGCGCGTAGCAGGTCTCGATGTTGTGGCCGTGGTCGATCACCACTTCGCGCCCGTAGCCGCTCTCCATCGCGGCCGACTTCACGGTGCCGGCGGCGGTGGCGCGGATGGGCGTTCCGATGGAAGCGGCGATGTCGATGCCGGTGTGGAACTCGCCCTCACCGTTGCCGTGGATGGGGTCTTCCCGCTGGCCGAAGCTGCTGCGGATGGGCCCTAGCACCGGCCACAGCGAGGGCGCATTGACCGAGAGATCCGTCCCGCCGCCCATTCCAGAGAAGGAGCCGAGCACCGATACGCCGTCGATGGCGTGGGTCGCGGCGCCGCTCACAGCCGAGTCGCGCAGACTGTAGAAGGTGTTGAGCGACTTATAGTAGCTGTCGTCGGAAAAGTTGGAGGACGTATCGGCGATCAGTGCGCCCTGCACAGCCTTGGTTCCGGCCGATTTGGGCGACGGCTTCTGCCGCATGTGATCCATGGGCCCGGCCAGCTTGCTCGCGGTCAGGCCGTAGAGCGCCGACACCTCGGATGCCAGAGCGCCCAGCGACGCCGCCTGCACGTCCTTCTCATGCTCCTGCTTCTCCAGGTGAGCGTAGTCCTTTTGCAGCGTAACGTGGTCGTTGCGCAACTGGTTGAAGCGCGCCGTCTTGATCAACATGCGGGAGTACGACCCAGCCAGTCCGGCAATCGTAAACGTTCCAATAACTGCTGCTGTTACAAAGATATAGGCGTAGTGCAGCGGCACGGAAATCTTGCGCAGACTGCCATTCTCATCGCGACTGACAAGGACAACATAAAAGCGTTTTTTCAGACTGAAGCGTTTAAGAGTCAAATGT
>DAIRTY010000010.1:3722-17568 GCA_036803645.1 Acidobacteriaceae bacterium
TGCAGTGATTGAGTCTTCTCCGCGTATCGGCGGCGAGATCGGAACGATGAGTGCGCGGCAACCGGGTCAAATGAACTTTGCCAATCGCCATTCGCAATCGGCCTTCGGAGTTGCCATCTCTCTTTCTTTGGACGTTACTTCGGATTTTAACCGTCGCCCGGGGCGAACGCAATCCAATTGTGCGGCAAATCGCCAATAAGTTGTACAAATCGGCCTATATTGCTGGCGAAAGGAGTGATTTGGGCCTTGTTTCCCCCTATCTTCGCCATGATTCATCCGAGTCCTCCGGGCAATCCACGGCGGGTTTATGCTTGGCTCACGATGGAGAGTGAGATGGGAGAACTGGAGCTGATTGAACAAATCCGGTCGCAGTGGGGAGCCGCCGGGCGCTCAGCAGCGGGAGCGGCAGGGAGCGGCAGCCACGGCCACGCGCGGGGTGTAACCCTCGGCATCGGCGACGACTGTGCCATCCTGCGCCCGCCCAGAGGCCACGAACTCCTCGTCACCACCGACTTTACCCTCGAAGGACGCCACTTCCGCCGCGACTGGCATCCGCCGGAGTCGGCCGGTCACCGCACGCTGGCGCGCGGCCTCAGCGATCTGGCCGCAATGGGCGCGCGCCCGCTGGCGGCCTTCCTCTCGCTAGCGCTGCCCGGCGAGATGCTCTCCACCCGCGCCGGACGCGCCTGGATCAAGCGCTTCTTCGCCGGCATGCGTGCCCTCGCCGACCTTCACCGTGTCCCGCTGGCGGGTGGCGACACCTCCGAGTCGCCCTGCGAACTGGTGCTGGCGGACATTGTGCTCATCGGCTCGGCCCCCGCCGGTCGTGCCTTACGCCGCAGCGGAGCCCGTGCCGGAGACGCGCTCTACGTCACCGGCGAACTGGGTGGCGCCGCCGCCGAACTTGCCGCCATCGAGCACCGCGCGATGAAGAGACAGCCGGGTGCCCCATCCATTCCGCGTTCTTTGCGGCATGGGTGGGAGCCAAACTGCAAGCCCCCGCGAATGCCCGCGCCAGACCAACTCGCCGCGCATCCGCAATTATTCCCTCAACCCCGTCTCGAAGTCGGACAGGCGCTGCTTCGCCGCCGTCTGGCCACGGCAGCCATCGACCTCAGCGACGGCCTCTCCACCGATCTCGCGCATCTCTGCCGCGAGTCCGGCGTCGGCGCGCAGGTGAGTGTGGACGCGCTGCCAATCCATCCCCTGGCGATGCAAGCCCACGACATACAGGCGAGTCACGCCGCGGCCGAGTTCAACCGCGCGCTCGAGCTCGCCCTCAACGGCGGCGAAGACTACGAGCTTCTCTTCTCCGCACCGCCGACGGCCCGCCTTCCGAGCAGCATCGCCGGAGTCCGCATCACGCGCATTGGAAGCCTCGTGCGCGGCAGCAGCATCTCATTGCTGGACCCCTCCGGTCGCCGCTCGCCACTCCAGCCCGGCGGATGGGAGCACTTCACCGGAAAGCATTAGGATTAAGCAACACGATGCATGACTCGACCAAGATCATTCGTTCCACTCTCACTCGCGCCGTAGCTGGCGAGCCGCTGCATCCCAGCCCGGTCTTCGCCGCTCCCTTCCACACGCCGGGAGACCCCAACGACGCGACGTACACCTACACGCGGATGAACAATCCGACGTGGACCGCGCTGGAGCGCGCCATCGGCCAGATGGAGTCTGGCGTCTTCGCGCCCTCCCACGCCGATGCGGGCAAGCCCTACCGCGCCAGCGCCCTGGTCTTCGCCTCCGGAATGGCCGCCTGCGCCTCGGTCTTCGGCTCCGTCCTGCGTCCCGGCGACGTGGTTGTTCTTCCGACCCACGCCTACTTTGCCGCGCGCACACTGATGCAGGAGTACTTCGCCAGGATGGGCATCGTCATCCGCCAGGCACCCACCGCCGGCGACGCGCAGGGCGAGCAGCTCGAAGGCGCGCGCCTGCTCTGGATCGAGTCGCCCAGCAACCCGCTGATGGAGATCTGCGACATCACCACGCTCAGCGAGCGGGCCCACCGCGCCGGAGCTTTGGTCGCCGTCGACAACACCACTGCAACCCCGCTCGGCCAGCGCACGCTCGCGCTCGGTGCGGACTTCGCCGTTGCCTCCGACACCAAGTCGATGACGGGCCACAGCGACATCCTGATCGGCCACGTCGCCGTCCGCGACCTCGAACTCCGCCAGCAGATCGAGCAGTGGCGCACCCTGATGGGCGGCGTCCTCGGCCCCATGGAGGCGTGGCTCGCCCTGCGTTCCATCGCTACCCTGCCACTGCGTCTGGAGAGAAGCTCCGCCAACGCCCTGCGCATCGCCGAGTACCTGGCGACACGCACGGATGTGGTCCACGACGTTCTCTACGCCGGCCTGCCGACCCATCCCGGCCACGCGTTGGCCGCACGCCAGATGCAGCACTTCGGCGCGATCCTCAGCTTCACCCTCGCCGACCGCACCAGTGCCGAAACCTTCCTCTCCAAAGCGAAGCTCATCACCGAAGCCACCAGCTTTGGCGGCACCTGTACCTGCGCCGAGCGCCGCGCCCGCTGGGGCGGCGACGCCGTCCCCGAGGGATTCATCCGCCTCAGTGCCGGCCTCGAGCACATCGACGACCTCCTCGAAGACATAGCCCAAGCCCTCGACGCGCTGCGCTGATTACCCATCGGCCACGGCATAAAAGCTCAGCGCCGCATCGCCCTGCTTCAGCGTGCGCGTCTGCACCAACTCCCCGTATCGCGCCGCAAGCTGCGCCTTGCTGCTGTGCTCCGCAATTACCAACGCGCCCGGCGCAAGGATCAGCCGTCCCCGCGCACTGCCCAGCAGATGCAGCGTGTTGTCGTACTCCGCCTCGGCCTCCCACGGCGGGTCGAGGTAGACCAGGTCGAGTAGATCGCCAGCCCGCGCGCCCTCAGCCGATTCAGTCGCCACCTTCTGTGCGACCTTGGCCAGCCGTTCCAGCAGCGCGCCCGTCCCGCGCTCCTCCACCGTAAAGCCCCGTGCAATCTGCAACGCCTTCAGATTCGCCCGGATCGCCGCCAGCGCCAGCTCTGCCTTCTCCGCAAACCACACCTGCTCCGCGCCGCGACTGATCGCCTCGATCCCCACCGCGCCGGTTCCCGCGTACAGGTCGGCAAATCGGCATCCTGCGACCCTCGGAGCCAGAATGTTGAAGAGCGTCTCGCGCAGCCGGTCGCTGGTGGGCCGCGTCCCCGTGCCGCGTGGGGCAATCAGTTGGCGTGAACGAAAACTCCCGGCGATAACCCGCATCTCTCAATCTTATGACGGCAAGCGCGACGATCGGCTGCATTCTGTTATTCATTGCGAAACCCTCGTGCGAATACAATAGAGCAATGCGCGGATGGAGCTTCCCCGTCGGTCGTTTCTTTGGAGTGGAGGTCCGCATCCATGCGTTCTTCCTGCTCCTGCTCGCCATGGCGATCGGCCTCGGTTCGCTCGCCGGGTCGAGCACCGGGCGCGGGCTGACGCTCTGGCTGCTGCTGCTGTTCGCCGTCGTCGTGCGCGAGGTTGCGCGCTCTCTGGCTACGGCGTGGTTCGGCCTGGATTTGCGCGGAATCCTGCTGCTGCCCACCGGCGGCCTCAGCACCTACGCCACGCCCGAAGCCACCCAGCGCGCCGCCGAGCCGGCCATCGAGCGCCGCATGGCTGTGGTCGGCCCGCTCGCCAACATCGGCTTCGGCCTTCTGCTCGCGTCTGTTGTGCTCGCCTCCACGCCCGGCATCAACCTGATGCAGCGACCGTGGATCTCGCCATCCCATCTGCTGCGCGCCATGGTCTGGCTGAATCTTCTGCTCGGCGCAATCAACCTTTTGCCCGCGTTTCCGCTGGATGGAGGACGCGTCTTTCGCCGCGCTCCCGCAGGGAACGCCCCGGATGTCGAAGCCGAGCGCCAACCCGCCGCATCGGGCACCGGCCCGGCTACCGGATTGGGCGCAGGGCTGGGCGCGGGGCTCCGATGGGGGAGGAGCGCGGGGCTGGGCCAGTGGATCGCCATCGCCCTGATAATCACCGGGCTTCTGCTGAACATTATGTGGCTCCTCATCATGGGCGCGTTTGTGCTCATCGCAGCCCACATGGAGGGCCAGAACCTGCTCGTCAAGAGCGACTCCAACAGCGTGCTCATGCGCGACGTCATGCTCACCCAGTTCAGCACCCTCTCCGCATCCGACACACTGGAAGACGCGCTGCAGCGTGCCGTCCACAGCTTGCAGGACGTCTTTCCCGTGGTGCGCGGAGGCAATCTGGTCGGCGCCGTCAGCCGCCAGAACATCATGGAGGCGCTGGCCACCAGCGGCAACAGCTATGTGCAGGGCGTGATGACGCGCAACTTCCAGACCGCGCTGCCCGAAGATTCGCTGGTCAATACGCTGGGCCGCATCACCGGCGCACAGGGCGCGCAGCTTGTCCCCGTCATGCAGGGCGAGCGCATCGTCGGCATCGTCACCCCGCAGAACCTCTCGCAGTCCATGGGCCTGCTCAACCAAAGCCGCCGCATCCGCCGCCACGAAGACTCCTAATTTTCGTCGTCATTCTGGCAAATAGTTTTACGCCGTCATTCTGGCGAATAGTTTTACGCCGTCATTCTGGCGAAGCCAGAATCTCTGTATTTCGTCGTTGTTTGTTCTACGTCGTTGTTTGTTCTGTTCCACCGAACTCTGACGCTCACCCGCACCTTTGACAATCAAACCCCAACCATGGACGAAGCCTGATGACCCCGGATCAAGCCCCTGAACTCGACGAAGACCTGATCCACTCCGACGACCCGCCGGGCGAACTCATTCCTGAGCAACAGCGTCCTCTCGCGCCCGGCCTCTACCTCGTGGCCACGCCCATAGGCAACCTGGAGGACATCACCCTGCGCGCGCTGCGCGTGCTGCGTTCGGTCGACAAGATCGCCTGCGAGGACACGCGCCAGACCCAGAAGCTGCTCAACCACTTCGACATTCGCACGCCCACCATCAGCTACCACATGCACAACGAGGCGGGCCGCGCCATCGAGCTTGCCGCCGCGCTCCGGGCGGGCGCGCGCATCGCCGTCGTCAGCGACGCGGGAACCCCCGGCATCGCCGACCCCGGAGGCCAGATCGCCGCCGCAGCCATCGCCGCCGGCGTCCCCGTCTTCCCCATCCCCGGAGCAAACGCCGCCATCAGCGCACTGATCGCCAGCGGCCTCGCCGGAACTGGATCGGCCGGAACCGCGCAGGCAGGCTCCACGCTGGCCGGAACAAATCCGGCGGGAACCGGCCCGGCAGCCAGCGGCACAAACGCCGAGCAGTTCACGTTCAACGGCTTTCTTCCGTCGAAGGAGGGCCAGCGCCGCACCGCCCTCGAAGCCCTGCGCAGCAGCGCCAGCCTGACCAGCGCCAGCAATCAATCCGGCGGCACGCAGATCTTCTACGAAGCACCGCACCGCATTCTAGAAACGCTGGCCGACATCGCCGCGATCTTCGGTCCCGCGCAGCACGTCGTCGTGGCGCGCGAGCTGACCAAGCTGCACGAGGAGTTCCTGCGCGGGGCTGTATCCGAAGTGCGCAAGACGTTAGCCGCCCGCGACAGCGTTCGCGGCGAGATCGTGCTGCTCTTCGTCCCCGCCGCCGTCGCGCCCACCAGCGACACTCCCCCCGCAAGCATCGCCGCCGAGGTCCGCGCTCTGATGCAAAGCGAGTCCCTCGCCGAAAAGGACGCCCTCAAGCGAGTAGCCCGCGCCCGCGGCATGGGCAAGAGCGAAGCCTACCGCGAACTCCAACGCAACCGCGGCAAATAGAGAGCTTCGCTATATGTATAGAAAACGAATTGTCATTCTACCCCTGAGCTTGCCGAAGGGGAAGAATCCCCGCATTTTGACTGTAGCGCGACTATTTACACCATTGGTAAAGGTCCTTCCCTACTCGCGGCCTTTGACGCGGTCGTACAGATAGCGGTCGCTGGTCGTCCCCAGCGATTCGTTGTACAAGCTGGTCGCCCCGGCAGCCTCTTTCAACTCCTCACTGAACTCATGAATCGCGTGCAAATGCTCCGCCGTCGCGGGAATCTCGGTCTGCGGCGTCTTCAGGAACTTCTGGTAGCCCCGGTCCACCAGCCGCGAGATATGCCCGCTCAGCAGCCAACCCGGCCGCGCCAGCAGTTCGGTGGTGCCGTCGGACGCGGCCGCAATCTCCGCCGCGCAGCCATACTTGCGCACCTGGAAGGCTTTAGCGCCGCTTCCTGAAGCGTCGCGCGCCGCGGATACATCAAATTGATGGCCGGCGAGTGTTGCAAGTGCGTCGGTAAAGCTGCGTGGCTGCTTCGTCTTGGCCATAAGTTCGGTACGTTAGACTCGGTTTAACTGTCGCACATCCACGGCCAGCCTTCAATCTGTGCTTCGCAGGAAGGCCAGCCGCGCGCAATTTGTTGTCCGCACACGAAGGAAGGAACCGCACAGATGATCGTAACGGCGCGCGCGCTTGGAGTGTCTCTGCTCGACCGCATCGGCAACACGCCGCTGCTCGCGCTCGACCGGCTGACCGCGCACCTGCCCGGTGTACAGATTCTGGGCAAGGTCGAGTGGGTGAATCCCGGCGGCTCCATCAAGGACCGCGCCGCCGCCTCCATCGTCCTCGACGCCGAAAAGCGCGGCCTGTTGCGCTTTAACCAAGAAAATAATCAACCCAACGCCCGCGCGCTGCTCGACGCCACCAGCGGCAACACCGGCATCGCCTACGCCATGCTGGGCGCGGCGCTGGGCTTTCCCGTCACCCTCTGCGTGCCGTCGAACGTCTCCCAAGAGCGCAAGCACATCCTCGCGGCCTACGGTGCCGAAGTTATCTGGACCGACCCCAACGACGGCTCCGACGGAGCAATCCGCAAGGCACGCGAGATGATCGCCGCCGAACCCGACCGCTACTTCTATGCCGACCAGTACGGCAATCCGCAGAACTGGAAGGCCCACTACCGCACTACGGCCAACGAGATCTGGCGCCAGACCGAGGGCCAAATCACGCACTTCATCGCCGGCCTCGGCACCAGCGGAACCTTCATGGGAACCACGCGCCGCCTGCGCGAACTCAACCCCGCCATCCAGTGCATCTCCATGCAGCCCGACTCGCCCTTCAACGGCTTCGAGGGCCTCAAGCACATGGCGACCGCAATCGTCCCGCCAATCTACGACGCCACCCTCGCCGACGCCAACACCTTCATGGAGACCGAGCGCGCATACACCATGGCGCGTGAGCTTGGCCGCCGCGATGGCCTGCTGGTCGGCGTCTCCGCGGCGGGCGCGGTTGCTGCCTCGCTCCAGATCGCCGAGCAGGAGGCACGCGCCGGGCGCGAGGCCGTCATCGTCACCGTCCTCTCCGACTCCGCCGACAAGTACCTCAGCGAACGCTTCTGGCGGGAGGAATAATGCTGCATCTCACCTACTCCGACTACGCTGCCCTGCGAACGCACGGCGAAGAGACATACCCGCACGAGTGCTGCGGCGTGCTGCTGGGCAACTCCGGGCCCGATGGCAACCACATCCGCCAGATCGTCCGCGCCGGCAACACCCGCACCGATTCGGCGCACAATCGCTACAACATTGCGCCCGAGGAGCTCATCCGCATCCAGCGCCAGGCACGCCAGCTCGGCCTGGACATCGTCGGCTTCTACCACTCCCACCCGGACTGTCCCGCGCAGTGGTCGCAGACCGATTTTGCCGAGGCACATTGGGTCGGCTGCTCCTACATCATCACGCGCGTCGACCAGGGAAAGGCCGCCGTCACCAACTCCTTCCTGCTCACCGGAACCAGCGAGGAAGACAAAAAGTTTCTCGACGAACCCGTCGAGATTGAAGTGAGAGAAAGCGCGACTGTAATCGCGCAAGAGAAAGGCAACGCATGAAGATCAACATCCCCACACCACTGCGCGCATACACCGGAGGCCAGCAGTCCGTCAGCGTCGCCGGAGCAACCGTTGGCGAGGCGCTCGAAGCCTTGACCGGCGCGTACCCCGATCTGCGCCAGCACCTCTACAGCGCCGAGGGCAAGCTGCGCTCCTTCGTCAACCTCTACCTCAACGACGAAGACATCCGCTACCTGCCCCAGAAAGAAGCCACGCCGATCGAGGAGTCCGACGAGCTCTCCATCATCCCCTCCATCGCCGGTGGCTGTCGCTGTTATTTGTAACCGTTTTTTCTCCACGCGAAAATTTGTAACTTATTTTGATCTTTATTATATTATTCGTAACTTAAACAGGCACATATCATAATAACCCGCACGGCTGTGTGCGAAGGACAGTTCAATGGCAACTGCAACATCACTCGAAATCGAACTCCCCAAGCTCTCCAACGATGAGATCTCGCGCTACTCGCGCCACCTGATCCTGCCCGAGGTGGGCATGGAGGGCCAGCAAAAATTAAAGGCCGCCAAGGTCCTCTGCGTCGGCACCGGTGGACTCGGCGCACCGCTCGCGCTCTATCTTGCAGCCGCGGGCGTAGGCACCATCGGTCTGGTCGACTTCGACACGGTCGACGCCAGCAATCTGCAGCGGCAGATTATTCATTCGACCGCGACCGTCGGCAAGCTCAAGGTCGACTCCGCCGAGATCATGCTCAAGGGCCTCAACCCCTACACCAACGTGGTCAAGCACAACACCATGCTGACCAGCGCCAACGCGCTCGAGATCTTCCGCGACTACGACATCATCGCCGACGGCACGGACAACTTCCAGACGCGCTATCTGGTCAACGATGCCTGCGTCCTGCTCGGCAAACCTAACGCCTACGGCTCCATCTTCCGCTTCGAGGGTCAGGCCAGTGTCTTCGCCACCGCGGATGCGCCCTGTTATCGCTGCCTCTATCCCGAGCCGCCGCCGCCCGGCCTTGTCCCCTCCTGCGCGGAGGGTGGCGTCCTCGGAATTCTCCCTGGTCTGGTCGGCGTTATTCAAGCGACCGAAGTCATCAAGCTGATCTTGGGCATCGGCGAGAGCCTCGCCGGTCGCCTCCTGCTCATCGACGCGCTCACCATGAAGTTCCGCACGCTGAAGCTGCGCAAGAATCCCGACTGCCCGGTCTGCGGCACGCATCCCACGGTCACCGCGCTCATCGACTACGACCAGTTCTGCGGCATCCAGAAGCCGACCAGCGTCGGGCCACTCGAAGTCGCGCAGAATAAGTCCGTGGCCGATGTTCCCGTTGTAGACGGCATTCCGCAGATCAGTGTGCAGGAGCTGAAGCGCCGTCTCGACGCACACGAAGATGTATTCGTCCTCGACGTGCGCGAGCCGCACGAGGTTCAGATCGTCAACATTGGCGCGCCTCTTATCCCCCTCGGTGAGCTGGCAAAGCGAGTCGGCGAGCTTGCCGCGGAGAAAAATCGCGAGATTGTCGTGCATTGCAAGTCAGGCGGACGCAGCCAGAAGGCCGCGCTCATCCTGAAGAACGCAGGCTTCACGCACGTCGAAAATCTCACCGGCGGAATCCTGGCCTGGGCCGACAAGATCGACCCTACCCTGCCAAAGTATTAGCCGCTTTCTGAGCGGCTATACTTTCCATGTCTCACAAAGAGGTTTCGATGATCCTGTTGAACAATCACTTCATCTCTAGACGGCGAAATGCACTCCGGCTCTGCGGTACCTATTCAATCCTCTGGGTTGCCAGCGCCGGTCTTTTGTTGGCGCAGGCACCTGCCGCGCCCCAGCCTGGTCCTCCTCCAGTTCGCTCGCAGTTTCATGAACCGGTCGCGATGGACTTCAACGATCACACCGGTTACACGCAGATCTTCGATGGCAAGAGTCTTTCCGACTGGGAGGGAGATCCCGCAGTCTGGCGTGTGGAGAATGGCGCCATCGTTGGCGAATCCTCCAAGGACAACGTGGTTGCCAACGCGTACATCTGGCGCCGCAATCTCGAAGCGAAAGACTTCGACCTCAAGCTGGAGATCAAGTGCGAGATCGCCGGCGGCAGCGGCATTCAGTATCGCAGCCAGACCGGACTGCCCTGGAATAAGCCTCCTCGTCCCGGAGGAAAGCCGCTCAATCTCGACTGGATGATGACCGGTCCGCAGGCCGATTTCTGGTATCCGGTCAACCCGCTGCACGCCTCCTATTCCGGCCAGTTCTATTCGGAGAACACCCCCCTGGGGATCGTTGCCTGGCGCGGAGAGGTGGTTACATCGGCAGCGGGGTCCGCTCCCACACTCATCGGAACCATTGGCGACCGCAGTGCGCTCGGCGGCTATGTGAAGATCAACGACTGGAACCAATACGAGATCATCGCTCGCGGCGGCACATTCCTCCACATTCTCAATGGACAGCTCATGGCCGTCTATATCGATGACGATCCAGCCTCGTCCAACAACCAGTCGGGCAAGATCGGGATTGAACTGGAGGGGACTCCCGCCAAAGTCTCGGTGCGCAATATCTGGATCAAAAAGCTGAACTGACCGCAGACCGAAGACGCTCCTGCTGACTGTCACTCTTGAAACTCACACGACAGCTACTCAGCCTTGTCGTCGATAGTGAGTATCTGCAGGCAGAGCGGCCGCTCCAACATGCAGTCCATCTTCGCCATGGCGGCGACAGCCTTCTCGATGGTCGAGGTGAGGCACGGCTCGGTGGTGATGACGAACGGCAGGCTGTGCTTGGGGTAGCCCGGCCGTTGTAGCAGCGAGTCGATATTGGCACCGACTTTGGCCAGCGTGCCAGCGATCCCAGAGACGATTCCCGGCTTGTCGTCCACCACGAAGCGCAGGTAGTGCGGAGCCATGAACTCGCCCGTCACCTCGCGCCGTCGCACCGGCAGCTCAACTGCCACAGACCTCTGCGCGACGGCAAGAATGTCCGAAACCACAGCAACCGCCGTAGGCTCGCCGCCCGCGCCGTGGCCGGAGAAGACCACGTCGCCGCCAAACTTGCCCGATGTCACCACCATGTTCTGCGTGCCGTGCGACCACGCAAGGGGCGAGGTCAGCGGCACCAGCATCGGCGCCACGCGCGCGTGAACCAGCCTGCTCTTCGGGTCCAACTGCGCGCGCGAGACCTGACGAATCGTACAGCCCAGTTCCTTCGCGTAGGCAAAATCGACAGTCTCGACTGTGGAAATCGTCTGCGTGGCAACCGCGTCGGGATCAAGCTCCGCATGCAGCGCGATGCGCGACAGAATGCACAGCTTGGCGCGCGCGTCGAAGCCGTCCACGTCGGCTGAAGGATTCGCCTCGGCGTAGCCCAGCCTCTGCGCGTCGGCCAGCACGGCGGCGTACTCCGCGCCCGTCTCCATGTGGCTCAGAATGTAGTTGCAGGTTCCGTTGACGATGCCGCTGATGCGCGTGATCTGGTCGCCGCCGAGCCCTTGCATAATCCCCGGAATCACTGGCACGCCACCAGCCACAGCCGCTCCATGTACAAGCTGCACGCCATGCTTCGCGGCCAGCCGCGCGAGCGCCGCCCCGCGATACGCAATCAGTTGCTTGTTGGCCGTCACCACGGACTTGCCCGCAGCGAAACATTTCTTCAGCCAACCCTCGGCAGGGGCAAGTCCGCCCATCAGCTCGACCACAATCTCCGCGCGCGAGTTGAGGATCTCGTCGAAGTTCTCCGTCCACACAACGGACGCGGGCACGCACTTCGCCGCGGCAGACGCGCGTTTGCGCTCCACATTGCGGTTGAAGATGTGCGTCAGCTCAATCCCCGGCAGCTTCGACTCGGCGATCGCGCGCGCCACCGAGCTGCCGACGGTTCCAAATCCGAGCAGCGCGATCTTCACCGGCGCGCCGGAGGCATCTGTTGTCTTCGTAAGAGTGGTTACAGCCTTCAGGAATGAGGTCTTGCGCTTGATAGCCATGTCAGTAATCGATTCTATCGGGAAGAGTGCGCCATGCGTCGAAGCTCTCCATCGCCTCGTCGGCCAGCAGACGCGTCATGGGGATTCTGCGCTGGTCGAGCGGGCGGCTCACCTCCTCATAGAGCAAGGCGTCGTCGAAGCCGGCATCGCTGGCGTCTGCCGCGGAGTTGCCATAAAAAATCGCGTCGCAGCGCGACCAGAAGAGCGCGGCCAGGCACATCGGGCAGGGCTCGCAACTGGTGTAGACCACGCATCCGGCGAGTTGAAAGTCGCCCAGAGCGTTGCACGCCGCGCGGATCGCAACCACCTCGGCGTGCGCCGTGGGGTCGTTGGTCGACGTCACCAGGTTGGTGCCGGTGGCGATGATCTTGCCATCGCGCACCACCACCGCGCCAAACGGGCCTCCGCCGCGGGAGAGAACATTCCCGGTGGCCAGCGCGATCGCTCGCCGCATGAAGATGGGATTGCCTTCGATTGTCTTGCCTCCTCTTCCATTCGCACGGGGCCGTCTGCACGACCGGCACTTAATCCTTATACAGCGGTTTCGCCTCAATGCATTCGGAAGGGCACTCCTTCAGCCGTGCCGATGTGCGCGGTAATTTTGAAGACTCTCATCCCATCGATCGCTTGTGATTGAGGGGATGAAAGAAAAATGGCCCGCCAAACTGCCACTACGTTCAGCGTACCTCCTATAGTAGAGTGGTGGCCAGGCCGCAGAATTAAGTCGTTGCCTGGCCGGAATGAAGTTACAGCGGGGGACCTCCGTTGAATCGATCTCAAGATCCAGACGCGCAGCATAATGATGCGCAGCTTCCGACACGCCGCAAAGTTCTCAAGACAGGCGCAGCCTTTGCTGGAGCGGCAGCGCTCTCTCCGCTCCATGCGTTCTCGTCGCAGAGTCCGGCCCGCCCGCAATCCGCCCCGCGCAAAGACGCACCGCAGATCAAAATCTTCGATGTGCTCAAGTACGGCGCGGCGGGCGACGGCACCACGCTCGACAGCGCAGCCTTCCAGCGCGCCATCGACGAGGCCGCGGCCTATGCCGGCAAGGCCCAGGTACTGGTGCGCGGCGGGCATAAGTACCTGATCGGCACCATCGAACTCAAGGGCGCGATCGACTTCCACCTCGCCGACGACGCAGAACTCCTCGTCAGCACGCGGCGCGAGGACTATCGCGGCGGCCTGCCCGGTTCGGTCGCCGGAGACACCATGTCCGCCGCGCTGGGTGCGGTGATTATGGCCACCGGAGCGCAGGGCCTCACCATCAGCGGCACAGGTTCCCTACAGGGTCGCGCCAAAGAGTTCATGACTCGCTACGACGAGGCCGGCCAGTGGTGGATTCCCGGCCCCTTCCGCCCCAAGATGTTCGTCCTCACCGGCTGCAAGGATTTGCAGGTCCGCGACATCACCTTCGCCGAAGCGCCAAACTGGGGCCTGCACATGCTCGGCTGCGACGGCGTCCTCGTTGACAATGTCAAAGTTCGCAACCTGCTCGACGTGCCCAACTGCGACGGCATCGATCCCGACCACTCGCGCAACGTCGAAATCCGCAACTGCAACATCACCGCCGGCGACGACGGCGTGGTCATCAAGTGCAGCCGCCAGCCCACCGACTTCGGCCCCGCCGCCAACATCCACGTCCACGACTGCGTCATCGAGACGCAGGACGCCGGCCTCAAGATCGGCACCGAGACCACCTCCGACATCCACGACATCCTCTTCGAGCGCTGCCAGATAAAGACCGCCTCCCGCGGCCTCTGCATCCAGCTCCGCGACGAAGGCAACATCCACGACATCATCTTCCGCGACATCACCTTTACCTCCCGCTTC
Source organism: Acidobacteriaceae bacterium (assembly GCA_036803645.1). GTDB lineage: Bacteria > Acidobacteriota > Terriglobia > Terriglobales > Acidobacteriaceae > Edaphobacter. Next base: position 17,352 of record DAIRTY010000010.1, read on the forward strand.
TACTCCGCCCCGTGGTGGGGCCGTGGCGAGGCCATCTCCTTCACCGCAATCCCACGCACGCCGACGACGAAGCTAGGCTCGCTGCACCACATCACCGCGACCAACATCACCTGCACCGCCGAGAACTCCATCCGCGTCTGCGGCAGCACGCTCTCGCGCATCCACGACGTCACCCTCGACCGCGTATCCATCACTCTTGCTCGCACCACCGAGTTCA
>DAIRTY010000011.1:0-2434 GCA_036803645.1 Acidobacteriaceae bacterium
AAAGGGGGGGGGGGGGGGGGGTACTAACTGATTAACAATTCATGCAATTGCACAGCCTACTTCGCCGCGCCACCCATGTGGCGCACGGTCATCTGCAAAATGCGCGCATTCGGCGGCTGTGAGCAGGCGAAGACAATTGTGTCCGCGACCTCGCTCGGCTCCATCATGTGCGAGTTCTGCACGCCCTCCTCGGTGCGCCCGTGGCCCACGGCAAACTCCGTCTTCACGCCGCCGGGACAGATCGTTCCCACCTTGATGTTGTGCTTGCGCAGCTCGGCGTCCAGCGACTGCGCAAAGCCGATCTGCGCGAACTTGCTGGCGCTGTACACCGACTCGCCCGCGCAGCCCTGCAACCCCGCCACCGACGAGATGAACAGAATCTCCCCGCTCTTCTGCGCGATCATCCCCGGCGCGGCGGCTCGCGCGAACAGGAAGCTGCTCTTCATGTTGGAGTCCATCAGTGCGTCGTACTCCTCGACGCTGGTCTCCACCAGGTCCCTGTAGTTCCCCGCCCCCGCGTTGTTGATCAGGATGTCCAGCCGGCCGAACTCGCTCACCGCCAGCGCCACGCAGTCCTCGGCCGTCGCCTCGTCGCTTGCGTCGCCCGCGATAAACACAGCCTCGCCGCCGGACTGCTTGATCCTCTCGCACAGCTCGCGCAGCCGTTCTTCGCGCCGCGCCGTCACCACCACATTCGCGCCCTTCGCCGCGAACGCAAGCGCCGTCGCCCAGCCGATCCCCGAGCTGGCTCCAGTGATAAGTACGCTCTTTCCCGCAAGGCTGGTCGCATCTGGCACCGCTGCACCTCTCTGAACTAATAATGTAGCCGCATCCGCAAATCGCAGCGGACTACCATAGGAATGCTACCATTTTGCCTATGACTCCCTGCGACGACGCCACCGAACAACCCAGCGAGTCAGCGCCGCCGCTCCCGCTCCCGCTCCCGCTTCCGCTTCCGATGATTGAAGCCCGCGGCCTCATCAAGGAGTACGCCCGCCACGGCGGCATCACCCGCGTCGTCGACGGCGTCTCCTTCGCCATTCAACCCGGCGAAACCCTCGGTCTGGTCGGCGAATCCGGTTGCGGCAAGACCACCGTCGCCCGCATCCTTCTGCGCCTCATCGAGCCCACCTCAGGCGTTGTCCTCTTTGAAGGCCAGCCGCTGCCGCCCGCTTCCTCCGCCGCCATGCGCGCCCTCCGCCGCCGCATGCAGATCGTCTTCCAGGACCCCTACGCCGCGCTCAATCCGCGCATGACCGTCGAGCAGATCCTCGCCGAGCCCTTCGCCATTCACCGCGAACCGCCGCCCGAAGGCCTGCCCGCACGCCTCGCGGAACTGCTCCACTCCGTCGGCCTCGACCCGTCAGCCCTCGCGCGCTACCCGCATGAGTTCTCCGGCGGACAGCGACAGCGCATCAACATTGCCCGCGCCCTCGCCCTGCACCCGCACCTCCTCGTCCTTGACGAGCCGGTCAGCGCACTCGATGTCTCGGTCGGCGCGCAGATCGTCAACCTGCTGCGCGACCTGCAACGCACCCTCGGCCTCACCTATCTCTTCATCTCGCACTCCATGCCTCTGGTGCGCTACCTCTGCGACCGCGTCGCCGTCATGCAGCGCGGCCGCCTGGTCGAGCTGGGCGACTGCATCCAGGTCTGCGACTCGCCGCTCAACCCCTACACCCGCCAGCTCATCGCCGCCACCCCCAAACTGCCACTTGCCGCCAACTCGCTGACTCGCTGACTCGCTACAATGAACAGAGCATGATTCCCAGCCTCAGCGCGCATCTTCCATACCTCTGGCTGGTCACGGCCTCGTTGATCGCGGGCGGGATGAACGCGCTGGCCGCCGGGGGCTCCTTCATCTCCTTTCCCGCGATGATCGCCATCGGCGTCCCGCCCATCCAGGCCAACGCCACCAATACCGTTGCGCTCTGGCCGGGCCAGCTCACCTCCATCTGGGCCTTGCGCACCGATCTCCGCCGAGACCTGCTGCCTGTCGTCGTCTCCGCCGCCATCCTCGGCGGCATCGGCGGCGCCGTCGTACTGCTGCACACGCGCCCGCGCACCTTCATGCATATCGTGCCGTGGATGCTGCTCGCCGCGTCGCTGCTCTTCTGGATCAGCAGCCCGATCTCGCGCTGGCTGCGCCGCCGTTCCGACACTCCGCACGCCGCGCGCACTCCGGCCATGCTTCCGCTATTTTTTGCGCTCCTCCTCGTCAACTTCTACATCGGATACTTCGGCGCCGGCGCAGGCTTCCTCGCCATGAGCGTGCTTTCCCTCTTCGGCGTGGAGGAGATGAACGCCGTCAATTCCCTGAAGGTCCTCGGCGCATGTCTCGCCAACTTCTGCGCCGTCGTCACCTTCATCTGCGGCGGAGCCATCGTCTGGCACTACTGCCTGGTCTCCATGGTCGCAGCCGCCATCGGCGGGT
>DAIRTY010000011.1:2444-17384 GCA_036803645.1 Acidobacteriaceae bacterium
CACTGGAGCGCAGTACGCCCGCCGCATGAACCCCGAAGTCCTGCGCGCCATCGTCGTCATCATCGGCTGCACCATGGCCGCATACTTCTTCTGGAGACCATCCTAAGTTTCGTTTGGAGCATCTTCACTATTTGGTAGTGAAAAAATGGATTGTCATTCTGATCCTGAGCGTAGCGAATGGGGAAGAATCCCCGCATTTCGTTTGCAGCGAAACACAGTAAGCCATCACAACAATGCACCGGAGTCCGCAATGAGCCTCATCCTGCAATCCGCCGCAATGCACCTCACCAGCGCGCGCATCAACGACCTGGGCTACGCCGCAGCCCTGCTCACCACCGCTGCATACGTCCCGCAACTGGTGCGCGTCATCCGCCTGCACTCGGCACGCGACATCTCGCTCCCCACCTTCCTGATGTTCGCCCTAGGCGTCTTTTTCTGGCTGCTCTACGGCCTCTATACCGGCTCCATGCCCATCATCCTGTGCAACGCCGCCAACCTGTTTCTCTCCATGAGCATCGTTCTTCTCAAGCTGCGGTTCGACCGTAACCCAACCGGGGAGCTTCACCTATGAGCCACGAAGGAATCCGATTCATCAGTGCCGAAGAAGTATTGCGCGACTCCGCGCAGGCCGCCGCCCATCAAGGCGAGAGTCTCCCCGCCGATGCCGTCACGCCGCTCAAGGTCCGCGTCAAAAAGTCCGAAGGCACCGGCGTCGAGATCGACTGGCGCGACGGCCACCAAAGTTCCTGGGACTTCCGCTGGCTGCGCGATGCCTGTCCCTGCGCCACATGCAACGCCGAACGCGAGACCACCGGTCGCGCCACAGGCGAGCCCAAACCAAAGCCGCAGGACCCGCTCGCCCTCTACCAGGCCCCGCCGCGTCCCGACGAAGTCACCCCCGTCGGACGCTACGCACTCAGCTTCAAATGGAACGACGGGCACCAGTCCGGCATCTACTCCTGGACCTACCTGCGCAGCGTCTGCCAGTGCCCCCTCTGCAATCCCCCGCGCAGCTAGATCCCCAGCATCCCCAGCGCCTCATTCACCGTCCGCGCCACCAGCACAATCTCCCGTTTCTCCTGAGTCAGCATTCCCTGCTCCACGCACTCAGCCAGAAACTTCAGCAGTGTGTCATAAAATCCATTCGTATTCAGCAGCAGAACGGGCTTCGAGTGCAGCTTCAGCGTCTGCCACGCCAGCGCCTCGAACATCTCCTCGAAGGTCCCGAACCCGCCCGGCAGCGCGATGAACGCATCCCCCAGCGCGCCGATCGTCGCCTTGCGCGTGTGCATGGTATCGACCACATGCAGCTCGGTCAGCCCCTCGTGCGCCACTTCCAGGTCCACCAGCACGGTCGGGATCACGCCCACAACGCGCCCGCCCGCTGCCAGCGCGCCCTCGGCGACCGCCTGCATCAGTCCCACCTTCGCCCCGCCATACACCACGCCAATCCCGCGCTCGGCCAGCTTTCGCCCAAGCTCATCGGCTGCCGCGCGGTACACAGGATCGGCCCCATCGGCCGACGCGCAGAAGACTGCAACATTTTTAATCGTGGATACGTTTGTCGCAGAGACGGCATTCGCAGAAACAGCGCTCAGGGGTGGCATATCTATGATTATCCCACCCCGAGCGCCGTCAATTCATTCGAGAGAAATTGGTTCAGTCGATGTTGAACGTCGCGTCCTTCATCTCCGCAGTGAACGAGAACAGCAGGTCGCCCTTGCCGTGTCCCTTGCATGCGCTGTCGGCATAGACGACCGTTCCCAGCGGGGCCTTGAAGGTGAGCGTCTGGTGCGCAGGCACGGTGTAGACCTCGCCCTCCACCTTCAGGCTCTGGGCCTGCTTGCTCTTGTTGTGGATCTGGATGCTGACACGCGTCTCATGAGTCTGGGCCACGGTTGTGTCCGGGTTGGTCTTAGTGCCCAGCGGCCAGGCGTTGGCGGCAACCGGAGCCATCGCTCCAGCAACCAGAAGAACAGCGAGCGTACATGCAATCGTGCGTGGGGTCTGGAACATTGATAGTACCTCTGAGTTGAATTTGGCAACGCGATTCCCCGGGCCCCGGTTCATGGAAATCACGCAGCCCGCTTTGGATGCAACGCACTCCGGCCCGGATTCAAAAATTGCAAAAAAATCCGGGTGCTGCACATCGGGTCAGCCCCATTGGCCAACGCACAAAATACAGCTGCGTTTCTGATCGGAGAGACGTTTGTCGAAGAGGCGGCGGTGGGAGTGACAGCTCTCGGGGGGTGGTATCTCTATAGTTACCGCACCCCGAGCACCATCGATTCAGTAGATGGAAATCTTCGCGTCCTTCATCTCTGGAGTGACCGCAAACAGCAGATCTCCCTTTCGATGTAGGTATCCTGGGCTCGCGGCAAAGACCGTGGTCCCCGCTGGAGCCTTAATCGTCAGCCATTCGTGCGACAGTACGGTGTAGATGTGCCCATCCACCTTCAAATCCTGTAATCCTACGCCTTTGTTGAAGACCTGGACGCTGATGCGCGTGTCATGGCTATTGGACAAGGTTGGATGCAGATGCAGAAGCCTGCCCAGCGGCCAGGCGTTGGCGGCAACCGGAGCCATGGCTCCAGTAACCAGAAGAACAGCGAGCGAACTAGCAATTGTGCGTGGGGACTGGAACATAGATAGTACCTCTGAGTTGAATTTGGCAACGTGATTCCCTGGCCCCGGTTCATGGAAACCACGCAGATAGCAATGGATGCAACACGCTCCGCACCGGATTCAAAAAATTATCCGGGCGCGGTACACCGGGTCAGCCCCATTGGCCAACGCACAAAATACAGATGCATTTTTGATCGGAGAGACGGCGGTGGGAGAGACAGCGCTCAGAGGTGGTATCTCTATAGTTATCCCACCCCCGAGCGCCGTCGGTTTCATCAAATGGAGCCGATTCAGTCGATGGAGAACGTTGCGTCCTTCATCTCTTTCGTGAACGAGAACAGTTGGTCGCCCTTAACATGTCCTTTGCATACGCTGTCGGCGTAGACGGCCGTGCCCAGCGGGGCCTTGATGGTCAGCGTCTGGTGCGCCGGCACGGTGTAGACCTGGCCTTCCACCTTCAGGCTCTGGTCCTGCTTGCTCTTGTTGTGGACCTGGACGCTGATGCGCGTCTCTTGGGCCTGCGTCGCGGCTGCGTTCGAATTGGCTTTTTTGCCCAACGGCCAGGCGTTGGCGGTAACCGGAACCATGGTTCCTGCAACAAGAAGAACAGCGATCGAACTAGCGATAGTACGTGTAATCCTCTGCATTGTGTGACCTCGTATTTCAAGTTAGTGGCCGAATTCCCATCCATGTTTCATGGAAATCTCGCCGCACTCAACTCTACGCGCCCCTCTCAGCTTCTGTTCCACAAAATCGCAAAAATTTGTTCGCGCGTACCCAAATTCGCTATCCACCGCCATCGCAATTAACATAGAGCCTGGAGTCCCGCGTGTCCCGCCTTCTCGACAACATGAACCCGCAGCAGCAGGAAGGCATTCAGGCCGTCGATGGCCCCGTCCTTCTGCTCGCCGGCGCTGGCTCCGGCAAGACGCGCGTCATCACCCACCGCATCGCCTATCTCATTGAAGAACTGGGAGTTCCAGCCGAACAGATACTCGCCGTCACCTTCACCAACAAGGCCGCCACAGAGATGTCCGAGCGCGTCGACAAACTCCTCGGCTCCAGTTCGCTCGCCAAGCCCCTGCTCTCTACCTTCCACAGCTTCTGCGTGCGCGTCCTGCGCCGCGACATCGAAGCCCTGCGCACCCCGTCCGCCAGCGGCGGTGCCAGCTCCGGCCTCACACGCAACTTCGCCATCTACGACGAAGTCGACCAGCAGGCCGTCGTCAAGACCGCCCTCAAGCGCCTCGGCATCGATAACAAACAGCTAAAGCCCTCCGTCGCCCTCGGCAAAATCTCCTGGGCCAAGAGCCACAGCATCGACCCGCAGGAGTACTTCCTCGCCTCCACCAACCCGTTGGAAGAGAAGATCGCGCACATCTTCGAGATCTACCGCAAGGAGCTTCTCAAGGCCAACGCGCTCGACTTCGACGACCTCCTGCTCGAGGCCGTGCGCCTGCTCAAGGCCGTCCCCGAGGTCCGCGAGCGGTATAACCGCCGTTACAAATACATCCTCATCGACGAGTACCAGGACACCAACCGCCCGCAGTACGAGCTGATGAAGCTCCTCGCCGGCACCCGTCGCAACGTATGCGTCGTCGGCGACGAGGACCAGTCCATCTACAGTTGGCGCGGCGCCGACATCAAGAACATCCTTGAGTTCGAAAAGGACTTCCCCAACGTCCGCACCATTCGCCTCGAACAGAACTACCGCTCCACCCAGATCATCCTCGAAGGCGCTTCCGCCGTCGTCGCCAACAACACCCTGCGCAAGGGCAAGACCCTCTTCACCACGCGCGAGGGCGGCTCCATGATCGGCTTCTACGAGGCCCCAGACGGCGAAAACGAAGCCCTCTTCATCGCCGACCGCATCCAGCAATACCTCCGCGCCGCAGACTCCAGCCCCACGGAAAACGCTCCCCGTTGCGCCGTCCTCTATCGCACCAACGCGCAGTCGCGCCTCGTGGAAGAGGCCCTGCGCCGCTATCAAATTCAATACCACATGGTCGGCGGCTTCTCCTTCTACGACCGCGCCGAAGTAAAAGACATCCTCAGCTACATGAAGCTCGTCCTCAACCCGCACGACTCCATCGCCCTCGCCCGTGTCGTCAACTCGCCCCCGCGCGGCATCGGCAAGACAACGATGGAGGTCATCGAGCGCATCGCGCTCACCACCGGCATCAGCTCGTGGGACGCCATCGCTCGCGCCACCCAAGACCAGCTTCTGCCCGCGCGTGCGCTTCAGGCCCTCGCCAAATTCCGCCGCCTCATCGAAGACGCCCGTGCCATGCTCGGCCCCAACTTCGCCTCCAAACTCGCCGCCGACCTCGCCCCCGAAGAAAATTTCTCCGCAGAGTTTGCAACTGAATCCGCTACAAATCAAGAAGCCGCGCCAGACACCAGCTTCAACTTCGGCTTCGACTTAAATCCAAGCGAAGAGATCTCCGCGATTGCAGCCGAGAGCGCAGCACACGCAATCGACTCCACGAACGAAATCCACTCCGCCGCCTACAATCCCTTCGCGCCAGTTGTACTGAAGCGCTCAGCAAACATTACCCCAGACCGCGCAGCCGAAATCATTATGGACAGCCATGGCGAAGCCTCGCCCGCCATCCGCGAAGGATTCCGCGCTCCCGGTGCCCCCGCAACCCTCCCCGAACTCATCAAGTTCCTCAACGACCGCAGCGGCTACATCCGCGCCCTCGAAGACGAGGCCACGCCAGAGTCCTTCTCCCGCATCGAGAACCTACGCGAACTCGCCAACGCAGCGCAGGACGCCGAGGAGCGCGGCGAATCCCTCTCCGATTTCCTCGACCACGCCGCCCTCGTCTCCGACACCGACTCCTACAGCTCCGACGCCCGCGTCACCCTGATGACCCTGCACGCCGCCAAGGGCCTCGAGTTTCCTCTTGTGTTTCTCACTGGGTTGGAAGAAGGCCTCTTCCCCAACTCGCGCTCGCTGCTCGATCCCACCGGCCTCGAAGAGGAACGCCGCCTCTGCTACGTCGGCATGCCCCGCGCCATGGACACGCTGGTGATGACGCGCGCCCGCTATCGCCGCCGCTACGGCTCGGAGATGCCCGACGCCAGCATCCCTTCGCGCTTCCTCGATGAGGTTCCCGCGCGCCTCATCGAAGACCTTGGCAGCCCCGCCGCCCAGCCCCAGTTCTCCACCTCGCAGTTCTCCGGCTCCGTCTACTCCACGCCCTACCCGCAGCGCAATCGCTTCGGCCACGCCGCAAAAAACGCCGCCGATGCTGTCGATCCCCACTACAGGTACGAGGACGAAGACCAGACAGCCTCAGGCAACACAAGCCCACGCGCCGCCGCAACCAAGTTCTCCACCACCCGCATCGCTCCCGGCTCGCGTCCCATCGCGCGTTCCGCCGCCACCGGCAGCTCCATCGACAACATCGCCAGCTTCTTCGCCGCCCGTGGCCAAAAGATTCCCACTGGCCAGAACTTCACGCGCCCCAAAATCGACCCGCCCGCCCCCACCGGCAAGACCGGCCTGCGCCAGGGCTCGCGCGTCCGTCATCCCAAATACGGCGTCGGCACCGTCTTTCGCCGCGAGGGAGATGGGGATGACGCCAGGATTACAGTACAATTTCAACAGCACGGCGTAAAAAAGCTGGTCGAAAAGTTCGCCCAGCTCGAAGCTCTCTAGCCACATCGTCTGGAGTTCATCGCCCCGAACCTATCTTCAGGAAAGCACACACCACTCATGGCAGACACATCCAGCATCACCGATAAAGTCGAGCGCAAGAAGATCAAGCGCGCAGCACGCAAGGCCGCTCCGCCCAAGGGCCCACGCACCGGAGCGCGCGGAGAGAACAAGGCCAAGGTCAAGAAGGCCGCGCGCGGCAAGACCAAGCGCTAACGCTTCTTCGCATCTTTGAGACACGGGTGCCCCATCCATTTCGCGCACTTTGCGGATTGGCTGGGGCTCAACTGTGCGCTCTTCGCCGGGTGTCCCATCCATTCCGCGCACGTTGCGGAATGGGTGGGAGCCAGCCACACACTCTTCACGGCAGCGCCTCCTCATCTCAGAATGGTTCTGCACTACCGGCCGCGCACTATTCAGGAGTTCGCCTCTGCTCAGGCAAATCTTCGCCACCAAATCCCAGCTTTTCGCTACTAAGTCTATCGACAAGCTGATCGCCGATTCAGAGCGGCCCGACCGCGCGCTGCGCAAATCGCTCGGCCCGGTCTCCCTCACCGCGCTCGGCATCGGTGCCGTCATCGGCTCGGGAATCTTCACCGTCATCGGCGTCGCCATCGGCGGCAATCCCGCCGCGCTGGCCAAGTGGTCGGACTCGCCCGTCGTCGACCTCATCCTAGGCCTGCTGCACCACACCAACGGGGCCGTCGCGGGCCGCCCCGGCGCGGGCCCAGCCATCGCGCTCTCGCTCGTCCTCGTCGCCATCGTCTGCGCGCTCACCGGCCTCTGCTACGCCGAGCTGGCCAGCATGATCCCCATCGCCGGCTCGGCCTACACCTACACCTACGCCACCATGGGCGAGCTCGTCGCCTGGATCATCGGCTGGGACCTCATCCTCGAGTACGCCTTCTCCAACATGAGCGTCAGCGTAGGATTCGCCGCGCACATCGTCGATCTGCTCGACTGGCTCGGCCTCCATCTCTCCCCCAAGTGGCTCTCGCCCGCCTACCTTCCACTCGGCCTGCAGGACCTCGCCGGCAACACCATCTACGCCCCCGGATGGCACGCCGGCTTCGACATTCCCGCCTTCCTCGTCGTCCTTCTGCTCACCGTCGTGCTGGTGCGCGGCATCCGCGAATCCGCACGCACCAATAACATCATGGTGCTGATCAAGATCGCCGCCATCCTGCTCTTCATCGGCTTCGGCGCCAGCTTCATCCATCCCTCGAACTACCACCCCTTCTCGCCCAACGGATGGACCGGCGTCCTCGCCGGCGGCTCCATCATCTTCTTCACCTACATCGGATTCGACTCCGTCTCCACCGCCAGCGAGGAGTGCAAGAACCCGCGCCGCGACGTCCCCATCGGAATTCTCGCCACGCTCATCGTCTGCACCATCCTATACGTCGGCGTCGCCGTAGTCCTCACCGGAATCGTTCCCTGGCGCTCCGTCGCGGGCGATGGCGCACCCGTCGTCAACGCCCTTCGCCGCGTATCTCTGTTGCCGGGAGGTCATCGCCTCCACTTCGTCCATCTCGCCGTGCTGCTCGGCGCGCTGGTCGGAATGGTCTCATCGATTCTGGTCTTTCAACTCGGCCAGGCCCGCGTCTGGTTCTCCATGTCCCGCGACCGCCTCCTGCCAGACATCTTCAGCCGCGTCCACCCGCGCTACCGCACGCCCGCCTTCGCCACCTGGGTCGCCGGCTTCCTGGTCGCCATCCCCTCCGGCATCTTCGACGTCGGCACTTTCGCAGAGATGTCAAACATCGGCACCCTCTTCGCCTTCGTGCTTGTCTCTACCGGAGTCGTCGTCCTGCGCTACAAAGATCCGCACCGTCCGCGCGGCTTCCGCGTCCCCTTCGGCCCCGTCATTCCCATCCTCAGCGTCCTCTTCTGCATCCTCCTGATGGCCGGCCTGCCCGCCAAAACCTGGCTCCGCTTCTTCATTTGGCTCGCCATCGGCCTCGTCATCTACGTCCTCTACAGCCGCAAGCGCAGCGAGTTCTACAAGGGCTGATTCGCCCCCCCTGTGATTCGCCCCCTGAAAGTTGTCATTCTGAGCGCAGCGAAGAATCCCCGCATTTCGTACTTACTGCTGCTTGTTCTCTTAGCATCGCCAACGAAATCCACAGCTCATTGCAGGGGGAACCTCGTTTGGTACACGATATCCACGAGTATTTGACGAACTGTCGGTGAACGCCCTTGCGAGTCGCGCGCCCACACCGCATACTCGCAACAGATGCATGGGAACGGTTCCTGTCGAGACCAACACGTGACCCGATACAGCCGTCAAGACGTCCTTCGAATCCTGCACCTGCGAGCGCGCCAGTTGACCGCGTGGGAGCAGGCCGGACTGATTCCCGCCAACGAACAATACTCATTCGAAGACCTCTCGCAGTTGCGCACGCTGCGCGCCCTGCGCGCCACGCGCATCTCCGCCAAGAGCATTCGCGAGTCGGTCGAGGCCATGCGCCGCGCCGCCGGAATGGGCAACCCGTTCACCGAAGCCAGCGCGGTAGGCCGCGGCACTCACCTCAGCTTCCGCCACAACGGAGCGCTGGTCGATCCTGTCACCCGCCAGCTCGCCTTTGACTTCGAGGCCGGAGCCAAGCGCCAGCTCAGCATCGTCGGCTCCGCGGCCCACGTCCCCGAACCCGATGTGCAGGAGTTCTTCCAGCGCGCGGTTCGTCTCGAAGAGGTCCCCGCCACCATCTCACAGGCCGCCGAGCTCTATCGCCAGATCCTCGCCATGCGCCCAAACTACGCCGCCGCCGCCATCAACCTCGGCACCATCCACTACAACCAGCGCGAGTTCACCCTCGCCGAGCAGCTCTACCGCCGCGCCACCGAGGTTGACCCGGACTACGCCCTCGCCTTCTTCGATCTGGGCAACGTCCTCGACGAGATGAAGCGCCTCAACGACGCCATCGCCGCCTACCAGCGCGCCATCGCACTCGTCCCCCAGTACGCCGACGCGCACTACAACCTCGCCCTCGCCTACGAGCGTCAGGGCCATCGCCGCCGTTCGCTGCGCCACTGGCTCACCTACGTCCGCCTGGACCCGGTCGGCCCCTGGGCCAACCACGCCAAGGCACAGGCCAAGAGCATCCTCAGCAGCGAGCGCCTCTCCATCGTCAGCCGCGCCGGCCGCCTCGTCGCCGCCGGATAGAGATCCCATGAAGCCGTCATTCTGGCGAAGCCAGAATCTCTGTATTTTCTTTTGCTTGTTCTCGCTCGACGGGCAGACACTCTGCAATTTCGCTTTATCGCCACGCCCTCAGCATCCGCACTCATCCGCCCCCGGATTGTTCCAGCTCCCGCCCGGCCCAAGCAGCGCGTCGGCCGCCTTCGGCCCCCAACTCCCGCGCTTGTAGCCATGCGCACGGCCGTGTTTCTTCAGCACCGGATCGACCACCGCCCACGCCGCCTCCACCGCGTCCTGCCGCGTAAACAGCGCTCCATTGCCGCGCATGGCGTCGCCCAGCAGCCGCTCGTAGGGCATCTCCTGCCCTGCCAGCTCCTCGCACAGGAACAGCTCCTGCTGCTCTCCTACGAACTCTTTTCCCGGAGTCTTCACCCGCGTCGCCAGCGCAATCGCCGCGTCCGGCGACAGCCGGAACCGCAGATAGTTCGCCCGCCCATGCTTCGGTATCGAGTCGGCAAAGAGCCGCTGCGGCGCCGGCTTCAACTCCACCAGGATCTCCGTCGCCGTCGTCGCCATGCACTTGCCGGAGCGCAGAAACCACGGCACGCCCGCCCATCGCCACGAGTCGATAAACAGCCGCAGCGCGCAGAACGTCTCCACGTCCGAGTCGCGCGCAACGTCAGCCTCCTTGCGATAGCCCGCGTACTGTCCGCGCACCAGGTCCTCCGGCTTCAGCGGCAGCATCGCCTCGAAGACCTTGGCCTTCTCCGCCTGCACCGCTCCAAAGTCCCTGCTCGACGGCGCCTCCATCGCAAGCAGAGCCACAATCTGGAACAGGTGGTTCTCGATCACATCCCGCAGGCAGCCCGCCGTCTCGTAGAACGCGCCGCGCTTCTTCACGCCAAAGTTCTCCGCCATCGTGATCTGCACGCTGGCCACATAATTGCGGTTCCAGATCGGCTCCAGGAAGGAGTTGGCGAACCGGTAGTACAGAATGTTCATGATCGCCTCCTTGCCCAGGAAGTGGTCGATGCGGAAGATCGAGTCCTCCGCAAACGCCGCGTGTGCCACCCGGTTCAACTCGCGCGCCGACGCCAGGTCGCGTCCAAACGGCTTCTCCACGATCACGCGCGCGTCCTTGGCCAGCCCCGCCGCGCCCAGTCCGCGGATCACCGTCTCGAATAGCGCCGGAGGAATCGCCAGATAGTGCGCCGGCCGCCGCGCGCCCACCAGCGCCTGCTTGATCGCCGCAAACGTCGCTGGCTCCGTGTAGTCCCCGCTCACATATTTAATCCGCGCCAGCAACAAATCCAGCGCGCGCCGGTCGCCGTTGTTCTTCGGCCCCCCGCCCGTCGCGTGCTGGATGCTGTCTGCCACCCGTCGCCGCAGCCGCTCCACGCTCCACTTCGGAAACGCCACGCCGATCACCTGCGTCTTCAGCTCTCCGCGTTTCTCCATCGCATACAGCGCGGGAAATATCTGCTTATGCGCCAGGTCCCCCGTCACTCCGAAGACCACCAGCGCATCCGAACGCGCTTCAGCCATCAACCCTTCTCCTTCTCGTCGCCAGTCTTCTCCAGATGCCCACCGAACTGGTAGCGCAGCGCCGACAGCATCTTGTCCGCGAAGTCGTCCTCGCCGCGCGAGCTGAACCGCTCATACAGGGCCGCGCTCAGCACCGGCACCGGTACTGCCTCGTCAATCGCCGCGCGGATCGTCCACCTCCCCTCGCCCGAGTCCGAAACCCGCCCGGCAAACTTCGCCAGGTCCGGGCTGTCGATCAGCGCCTGCGCCGCCAGATCCAGCAGCCACGACGAGATCACGCTTCCTCGCCGCCACACCTCGGCCACATCCGGCAGGTTCAACTCATACTGATAGAACTCAGGATTGCGCATCGGAGTCGTCTCCGCATCCAGCGCGTGCGTCTGAGTGCCCGCGTTGGCGTGGCGCAGAATGTTCAACCCCTCCGCGTATGCCGCCATCATCCCGTACTCGATCCCGTTGTGCACCATCTTCACAAAGTGTCCCGCGCCGCTCGGTCCGCAGTGCAGATAGCCCTGGTCCGCCGTTCCGCTCAGCTTCTTGCGCCCCGCCGTCTGCGCAATCCCGCCCATCCCCGGAGACAGGCTGCGGAAGATCGGGTCTAGCCGTTTCACCACCTCCTTCTCTCCGCCGATCATCAGGCAGTACCCGCGGTCCGCGCCCCACACTCCGCCGCTCGTCCCGGTGTCCACATAGTGAATGCCCTTCGCCTTCAGCTCCACGGCCCTCCGAATGTCGTCGTGATAATACGAGTTCCCGCCATCGATGACGACGTCGTCTGTCTCCAGCAACGGCACCAGCTTCTTCAGCGTCTCATCCACGATCGCCGCCGGGATCATCAGCCATACCGTGCGCGGCCTCGCCAGTTTCTTCACAAACTCCGCCAACGACCCCGTGCCAACCGCGCCCGTCGCCTTCGCCACCGCCGACACGGCCTCCGCCGACATGTCATAGACCACGCACCGGTGCCTTGCCTGCGCCAGCCGCCGCACCATGCTCGCCCCCATCCGCCCCAGCCCTATCATTCCCAGTTCCATGTTGCCCCCCTTGAGTCTGTGATTCGTCATTCTGGCGAAGCTCGCCTGTGATTCATCATTTTACGAATCGTCATTCTGGCGAAGCCCCGTTGAGAGTCGTCATTCTGGCGAAGCCCCGTTGAGAATCGTCATTCTGGCGAAGCCCCGTTGAGAGTCGTCATTCTGGCGAAGCCAGAATCTCCGTATTTGCCTTTGTCTGTTCTCCTTCGCCGAACACACCCATTCGGTGTGCCTCTTTCTCAGATGCGCCAACAGTACCCCACGCACCGACTTACGCGCAAATCCTAAATCAAATTGCGTATGGAAACAGGTTGGGCCCGGACTGATTCGCCCGGGCCCAACATTTTGCTCAATTCTCCGAGAACCTTACCCCTGCTGCGCCTCTGCCGCCCTGGTCTGTGCCACGGTCCACTCCGCCGCGCCAACCTTGAACCGCGCGAACCGCCGCACTGTGATGTTCTCGCCCAGCTTCGCCACCTTCGCCGCCACAATCTGCGCGATCGTCTGTGTCTGGTCCTTGATGAACGGCTGGTCCAGCAGGCAGAACTCCTCGTAGAACTTCGCCAGCTTGCCCTCCAGAATCTTCTCGATCACCGCCGCCGGTTTGCCGGTCGCCGCAGCCTGCGCGCGGTACACGTCCTTCTCGCGCTCGATGTCCGCCGCAGTCACCTCATCCCGACCCACAAATCTCGGGTCGGCCGCCGCAATGTGCATGGCCACGTCGCGCAGCAGTTCCTGGAAGTCGTCCGTGCGCGCCACAAAGTCCGACTCGCAGTCCAGCTCCACCAGCACGCCAATCTTCCCGCCCGCGTGGATGTACGTTCCCACCGCGCCTTCGTTGGTCGTCCGGCTGGCCTTCTTGGCCGCTGTCGCCATGCCGCGCTTGCGCAGCACCACGAACGCCGCCTCCATCTCGCCCTTGGCCTCCTGCAGCGCCTTCAGGCAGTCGCCCATCGGCGCGCCAGACTTCTCGCGCAGTTCCTTCACCTGTTTCGCATCGATCTTCACAGTTGCTTCAGTCGTCATTGTCCTCTTCTTCTCCTGATCCAACAATTCCCGTAAATAAATCCTGTCGCATGTTCCAGGCTCTCACACAGTAAGAGCGTGGAGCGCTCTCGCCGGCCTCCACGCTCTCCTGATGAGAAGATGAAGTCCTACGCGCCGGTCGCGATGTGCTCCGGCTCCGTCTCTACTTCGGGTTCGGTGGCAGCCGACGGCGCCTTGCGAACGTTTCCGCCCAGCACCGCATTTAGATCGACGTTCTCGTCGTCCACTACGTCTTCGACCGAATCCGCCGCCACGCCCGCCGACTCGTGTACTTCAGCGGCTGTCTCATCCACAACCTCTTCGCCCTCTTCGCCGACGAACTCCGGCGCAACCTCAACCTGCTCCACGTCCGCAACCTCGCTCTCGAACGCCTTCTCCGAAACCAGTTGCACGCCCTCGGCGGCCGAGTCCGCGATCTTCGACGTGAACAGCCGGATCGCCCTCAGCGCATCGTCGTTGCCCGGAATCACATAGTCCACCAGCGTCGGATCGCAGTTCGTGTCCACCACCGCAACCACTGGAATCCCCAGCTTCCGGGCCTCCGCCACAGCGATGGCCTCGTTGTTCGAGTCCACCACAAACAGCGCGTCCGGCAGCCGCTTCATCGTCTTGATGCCCGACAGGTTCACCGACAGGTGCTTGCGTTCGCGCTCCAGCTTGATGACCTCTTTCTTGGTCAGCAGCTCATAGCGCCCGTCGGTCGACATGTCGTCCAGCTCCTGAAGGCGCTTCACCGACTTCTGGACTGTTACCCAGTTGGTGAGCAGCCCGCCCAGCCAGCGCGAGTTGATGTACGGCATCCCGCAGCGCTTCGCCTCTTCGGCCACCGCGTCCTGCGCCTGCCGCTTGGTCCCCACAAACAGCACCAGCTTGCCCGTGCTGGTCAGTTCCGTGATGAACTTCGACGCCTCTTTGAACAGCTTCAGCGTCTTCTGCAGGTCGATAATGTAAATCCCATTGCGCTCGCCGAAGATGTACTCCTTCATCTTCGGGTTCCACCGCTTCGTCTGATGCCCGAAGTGAACTCCAGCTTCGAGCAGTTCCTTCATCGTGATATTTGCCAAGTTAGCTCCTTAGTGAAGGCAGCCAGCAGTCTGTTCTGAAAAAATCAGCCCTGGTGCCTGGATTAATCCCGCGTACGGGAGATTGAACTCCGTGCCCCGGACCGTCTCCAGTCCGGGGTTGATGCTCACTTACCACTATCTCTTCGAGAACTGGAACCGCGCTCGCGCGCCCTTCTGTCCGTACTTCTTGCGTTCCTTGCCGCGCGAGTCGCGGGTCACCAGACCCTCGGCCTTCAGCGTCTTGCGCAGCTCCGGGTTGAACACCATTAGCGCGCGCGCAATGCCCAGCTTCACCGCGTCGGCCTGGCCCATCACGCCGCCGCCGCGAACCGTGGTAATCACGTCGAACGTCTCGCCAATGTCGGCAATGCCAAGTGATCGCCGTGCCGCCGCCCGCTGCTGCGCGGTCACAAAGTAAACATCGCATTCCTTCTTGTTCACCGTGAACTTGCCGCTGCCGGGACGCAGAAACACGCGCGCAATCGACGACTTGCGCCGCCCCGTTCCGTAGTACTGAACCAAATCCGCCATAAATCTCCTCAATCCTTCCGTCTTTCCTGATCCCTGTTCCCTGATCTCTGTTCCCTGCCTCTATGCCTTGCCTTCGAGCGCGATCGGCTGCTGTGCCAGGTGAGGATGGTGCGGCCCCTTGTACACCTTCAGCTTGGTAGCCATCTGTCGGCCCATCTTGGACTTCGGCAGCATTCCCTTGATCGACTGCTCCACAATCGCCTCAGGCCGCCGTGCCAGCAGCTTCACAAACGACTCTTCCCGCAGACCGCCGGGAAATCCCGTGTACCGGCGATACAGCTTCTTGTT
>DAIRTY010000012.1:0-17351 GCA_036803645.1 Acidobacteriaceae bacterium
CGCTGCCGTGAAGGTTGCGAGGATGGCCAGGACGGCAAGGTGGCGAAGCAAGCGAGGGGAGTTTGTCGGAATATTAATGGCAGGCTCTCTTTCATCCGCGATCGAAATACTCGATGCAGGGGTCGGTCAGGGGGCAGTCAGTCTCGACGAGGGATTGAGTTTGAGACTGGGTCTGAATCCTGAGTGGGAAACAAGCTCAAAGGACTGCGATTGCGTCAGATACTCGTCCTTATGCAATCATCATGCCAAAGCTGTAAGAAGTCTGTATGGGATGAAGGTTTTGTAATTGGCATAGATAGCTGGTAAATTTTGAGGGTTTGTATGTTCCAAACGCGACAATTTGGCTTAATTTTGTCGGAAATGAGACAGAATCAGGAAATTTTGTAATAAACGCGACAAGAGACGATAGATAGGCTGTGGAAAAGTGGGGTCTCATCCCTCCAGAGAAGTCTGGCACGGCTCAAGGCAGGCGGCAGAGCTTGACGGCGGAGTTGGCGTATGGGCATTGGAGGCGTGTGGCCGCGGCGGATTCGAGCAGCAGCCAGGTAACGCCGAGCGGACGGAGCGCGGAGAGGCGCTGGTCGTCGGTGGTTGAGGGGGCGCTGAGGGCTTGCTGCGCCGCCTGATCGCGCACCCAGTCGGCGGTGAGGACGGGCGCGATGGAGGCTTCGCCGCCGTCCTTGGAGTAGTCGGCCAAGGCGCTGCGGCGGGCGATGGCGCGGAAACACTGCGCGTCTTCGCCGGGTGCGTTGATGTAGTCGGCGTCGAGAGCGAAGAGGGCGTCCTTCGGTGTGTTGTCGCGAGCCCAGAGGAAGGCCTGCGCCCAGGGGTTGCGCGGCGCGAGGCCGGGAAGCTCCAGGTGATTCGAGTTGGGGAAGGCGGAGCGCGCGGTGGAGAGGCTGATGCCGCCGAGGAGAAGGATTGTGGCGGCCCATCGCCATGCGTTGCGGCGCAGAAGGCGCTCGCCGAGAGTTGCGCCGAGCGTGAGGATGAGAACGAGGTAGACGATCTGGAACGCGCGCAGGGGCTGCAGGCGCGCAATCAGATGCGTGGCGGCTGTGGCACGGGCGAAAAGGGCTGCGATGAGGCAGGAGGTAGCGCCAACGGCGAGAGCCATCCGCGCCAGCGCACGGCTTGCTTCATTCGATTGCGGGAAGTGGGCGCTTGTTGAGCTGGCCAACTTCCTCCACGCGAAGAAGGACAGGATGGCAAGGGGCGCGGCGAGACCGAGCAGTTCGAACCAGCGCCACTGGGCGGGGAACCAGTAGGTGCGCGTGAGCGCGATGCGGATGGTGTCCGCGGATTCGTGCTTGGCGGTTGATTGCAGGCAGGCCGCGAATGCAAGAGCGGCGACGGCGAGGGCTGCCGTTGCGTAGAGGCGCAGGGAACGATTCGGCGCGCGCGCGGCGAGGAGCATCAGAGTTGCGCCGAGGGCGTAGGCGGCCATCAAGGGATGCATTGCGGCGGCAAGTACAAGGCTTGCGATGCAGAGAAGAAGGGCACGGCGTTTTTGCGGATTTAAGGGAGAGCTGCTCGCGGTGATATCGAGCGCGGCGGCGAGCGCAAGAATCATTGCGGGAGTGGAGAGGCTGCGCGCTGTGGCGTACGGGTCCATGAAGAGGAGAGCGGTTCCGGCCATGGGGAGCGTGAGCCAGGAGGCGAGGAGTACGACTGCTCCGGCGCGCGCGCGGCGGCTGGGCCAACAGCGCGACGCGAGCATCCACGCGGCGAAGAGCGTGAGCCAGATGCTGCTGAGATGGAGCGCGAGGAGAACGATGGGCAGGCTGAGGCGGGTGAGCCGCACCGCGGCGGCGACGGTGGGAGCGAAGAGCGAGTGGCGCATCGGCTCGAGCACGAAGGCCGTGGAGTGCGGGTAGAGCGCGGGGTCGAGCAGGCGATTGACCCCGGCGAGGTAGAGACCACCGTCCTCGGCGAAGGGATGGTAGCCCGCGACGGCGACGGCGAAGAGGGTGAGAGCGCTGACCAGAAGCAGGGCGAAGGCGCGCTCGCGCGGCGGTGCGTCGCGCTCGATTGGGTGCGAGGCGGAGTGCGATTCAAGTTCTGCCAGCGATGTCGCCAATGCCTGCCGCTCCATTCGCGGAGACCAATGGTGCATGGCCTCTGCGTTCCATCGTCCATGCTAAACAGTTGCGGAGTAAAGCGCGCTGCGGCATGGGGGACGGAGACGCGCGCAAAAGATTTTGAACAGGCCGGCAGTTCGCGCGGCTGAGGAAAACATTTGCCGGAGGGCGGGCGACGATACAATCAGAGGTGCATGTCTCCATCTCCCCAACCAACCGACACGCTGCTCGCTGACGGCGCGCCGCCCGATGGCGCACCGCCCGACCCCAAGGCGCACGGGCCGTTCGCAGCGATCCGTCGCGCGCTGCCCGCCGGCGAGGTGATCCGCTTCCTGATGGTTGGCGTGTCGAATACACTGTTCTCGCTTGGCTTTTATTCGGCCTGCGTTATTTTGTACAGCCACCTGCTGCCGCACTACGGCAAGCCGCTGATCGCGGACATTGCATCGATCACGTCGAAGCCGGTGTGCATTACGGTGGCCTTCCTGTGCTACAAGCACTTCGTCTTTCGCACACACGGGAATTTTCTGAAGGAGTGGCTGCGCTGCTTCGCGGTGTACGGCGTGAGCACTCCGGCGGAGCTAATTATTCTGCCGATTGCGACCAGCATCTTTCTGCACATCGCGCGGCTGCATGCTTCCGCACCGTTTTTGGCGGGCGTGGTGAACTCCCTCCTCATCGCCGTGTATAGCTACTTCGCGCACAAGAAGTTTTCGTTCCGGCGCTAACGGCTGCGCCGCTGACAGGTTGCGAGGCGAATAAACTGAAAGTTACGCGTAAATCTCGACGACCGGATAAAACACAGGCATGATTCGCACAATTCAGATCGCGTTGCAGGGGCGCATTCAGGCCATTCTGCTTGCCAAGTACGGAATCACGCCTGCGCAGATGGGCGCGGCGCAACTCACTGTGGAGCAGCCGCCGAATATTGCTCTGGGCGAGCTGGCGCTGCCGGTGGCGTTCGAGCTGGCCAAGCGGCTGCGCAAGGCGCCGCGGATGATTGCGACGGAGCTGGCCGCGGAGCTGAATGCGCTGATTGCCAGCGATCCGGAGGCGCTGGCCGGCGTGGCAACGGTCGAGGTTGCGGGCGCGGGGTACCTGAACATCCGGCTGGACCGCGTGGCGTCGGTGCGAGCGGTTGCGCGCGACGACCACGCGGAGATTGGCGGCGATGGATTCCGGCTGGTGGAGCATACCAGCATCAATCCGAACAAGGCAGCGCACATCGGGCACCTGCGCAACGCGATTCTGGGCGATACGTTTCAGCGGCTGCTGCGGCCGGATGGATACAAGCGCGGCTACCAGGTCGGGGTGCAGAACTACATCGACAACACGGGTGTGCAGGTGGCCGACGTGGTGGTGGGGCTGGTGCATCTGGAGGGGAAGACGCTGGACGCGACGCGCGCGCTGCTGACTGAATTGAGTGCGGCGGGCGAGCGAATCGACTTCTATTGCTGGGACCTCTATGCGCGGGTGAGCCAGTGGTACGGCGGGACAGGTGTGGACGATGCGACGCTGCCTGCGCCCAGCGAGCTTGCGCGGCGCAAGCAGATTCGGCTGGACACGCTGCACGCGCTGGAGGTTGGAGGGAACGGGACGTCGGCGATTGCGGAGATGATCTCGACGGCCGTGCTGCGGAGGCACCTGGAGACGATGCAGCGGCTGGGAATCGAGTACGACTTTCTGCCGAGAGAGAGCGAGATTCTCAGCCTGCACTTCTGGGACGCGGCGCGCACACTGATGCTGGAGCGCGGCGTGCTGTACGAGGAGACAGCGGGCAGGAACAAGGGATGCCTGGTGATGCGGCGGGCAGGGAATGAAGCCAGCGAGACGGATGGCCCGGATGAAGACGCCAAGGTGATTGTGCGCTCCAACGGCACGGTGACTTATGTTGGCAAGGACATTGCTTATCATCTTTGGAAGTTTGGGCTGCTGCCGGGCAAGGACTTCGGCTACGCGCGGTTCCATGAGTATCCGACGCACACCTGCTGGATCTCGACGGCTACGGCGAGCGATCCTGCTGCGCCGACCTTCGGACGGGCGGACGCGATCTACAACGTGATCGACTCGCGGCAGAACGATCCGCAGAACAACGTGATCGCGGCGCTGCGCGGGATGGGATTTACCGAGGCGGCGGACGACTACACGCACTTCAGCTACGAGATGGTGGCGATGACTCCGCGCTGCGCCGAGGAGCTTGGCTATACGCTGTCGGAGGAGGACCGGGCGCGGCCGTTCGTCGAGGTGAGCGGGCGCAGGGGATATGGGGTGAAGGCCGACGATCTGCTGGACAAGCTGACGGCGGCGGCGCAGGCCGAGGTGGATGCGCGGCATCCGGAGATCGATGGGGCGGAGCGCACACGGATTGCGAAGCAGATCGCGGTGGGGGCGCTGCGCTACTTCATGCTGCGGTTCACGCGCAATACGGTGATCGCGTTCGACTTCAAGGACGCGCTGAGCTTCGAGGGCGAGACCGGGCCGTACATTCAGTACGCGATTGTGCGCGCGGCGAATATCTTTCGCAAGGCGGAGACGACGGAAGAGGATGCGCTGCGTGCGGCCGCGGGGCTGGATTTATCCGCGCTGACTGGCGACGAGGGAACGAGCCTGTGGGAGACGTGGCTGCTGGCCGCGCGGCTGACGGCAGCGATCGAACAGGCGATTGCGACGGCGGAGCCCGCGCACCTGGCGCGCTATGCGTTCCAGTTGGCGCAGCAGTTCAACAACTTCTACCACCGCTATCACATTCTGACCGAGACGGATGCCACGCGCCGCGCGCTGCTGATGGCGACGGCTGCGGTGGCGCGACGCGAGATGGGACGCGCGCTTGGATTGCTGGGCATCGAAGCGCCGCCGGTGATGTAATCAGCACTGGGGGATGAAGCTGCGCGGATTTTGGGAGTTGATCCGGGCCAGGACCCAGGGGCGGCACTGAGGCTGGAGAAAGTCGAAAGCGATCCCGGCCTTGCTCTGTTCGGCGTCAACCCAGACTACCGTGCCCTGCGCCTCGAGACTCAGGCCCTCCTGGGCGAAGCGGATGGAGAGATCGATCGACACCCCTTCCTTCAGTGGAAGCTGGCAGGCCAGGCAACAGCCCCCGCGTCCAAGAGTGAAGGCGGAGGCGGCGGTTGCCTCCTCCAGTCCCTCCATCTCCAGCGTTGCGCGCTGCGCGGCCGGCTCCGGCGAGGGAGTCAACCATTTGTCCGAGGAGTCCATCAGGCAGCGATCCAGCGCATCGAGCAGGATGGGCCTGCTCAGGGGCTTGTCCAGCAGCGCCTCGACTCCCATGGAAAAGATCTCGCGGCGCGAGATGTTGCCATAACCGGTGACGAAGATGATCCTGGGCGGTGGCGTCTCCATCTGGTTGAGAGTGCGCACCAGGGCTACGCCGTCCATGACCGGCATGCGGATGTCGGAGAGCAGCACGTCCACCTTTTGCGTGCGGAGGACCTTCAAGGCTTCCGCACCATTGGGTGCCGTGAAGACGCGGTACCCGCAGCGCCCCAGCCAGGCCGAAAATATCTCCAGCAGCTCCAGTTCGTCGTCCACCACGAGAATGCTGGCCTGATCGGGTCTCATGCGGAGGCCCCCTCTGCCCGGCGGGCCAGCACAGGAAGAGTCAGCCGGAAACAGGTTGGGCCATCGGAATCCAGCAACTCCAGACTCCCTCCATGTTCCTGGGCAATGGATCGCGAGACGCTGAGGCCGATGCCCATCCCCGCGCCCCTGGGCTTGGTGGTGAAGAAGGTCTCCATCAGGCGGGCGCGATCCTCCGGCGATACACCGGGGCCTCCATCGAGCACATCAATATGCACGGCAGCAGCGCCATGCACGGCAGCAGCGCCATGCACGGCAGCAGCGCCATGCACGGCATCCGCGGCACCGTCTGCATCGGAGGCGGGCTCGATGGAGACGCGCACCTGCGCCCAGGGCCGGCTGCGCGCATCGCCGTCGATGGCGTCGAAGGCGTTGTTGAGCAGGTTGACGAGGACCTGCTCGATCTGCACCTCGCGGCACTGCACCATCGGGAGTCCTGCGGGAACCACCGTCTCCAACGCAATTCCATGGGTTGCAAAGCGCGTCTGCAAGAGCTCCACGGCCTGATCGATCAGTCCATGCACGTCGGCCGGCTGCATGGGATCGTGGGAGCCCTCGTGGGCCAGCGCCTGCACTCCGCGAATGACGCGGATGGCGCGCTCGGTGGTCTTCACAATGCGGTCGCAGGACTGCGTCACAACCTGGGAGGGGAGCGTCATAGCCTTGGCCGCCAACTCGGCCAGGTCGCTGGCGCGGGCGTGAATAATGGCCAGCGGGTTCTTGATCTCATGGGCCAGATCGGCGGCCAGGCGGGCCAGCACCTCGACGCGTTGCCCGCGCAGGTCGCGCTCCTGCTGCAACTCCTGTTCCAGGCGCTTGCGGTCGGTGACGTCGCGGACGACCGCGGTGATAAACAGGCCGGCCTCGGTCTTTACCGGGCTGAGGCCGATCTCCGCCGGGAAGACCGATCCGTCCTTGCGACGGGCACGCAGGTTCTCAATGCGCTCAGCCATGGGACGGGGAAGACGGGCGAGGGAAAACAGGTCTCGCTGTTTGGCATGCACGGAGCGGTGTGACTGGGGGACGAGTTGGTCGACATTGCTGCCGAGCAGCTCCTCGCGGGTATATCCAAACATGCGCTCGGCGGTGCGGTTTGCGATGACGATGGTCCCTCTTTCGTCCACCTGAAGGATGGCGTCCGGCGCATTGTCGATCAACTCGCGGAAGCGGCTGTCCGCAAGTTTGTGAGGAACCGTGAGGATATTCGGGGTGATTCGCAGCAGCACCACCAGGACGACGATCAGAGCTGTCGCTGCCGCAGCCTCGATGGCAACACTGACCCAGAAGACCGGACGCCACTGGGTCAGCACCTCGATCCCATAGGTCACGCCGCAAGCCAGGATGGATGCAGCAAGGCAGAACAGAGCGACGTTATAGCGGAAGCCGCGGCGCGAGCGCACAATCCACAGCAGTGCGATGGAGATGGGAAAGCAGGCCAGAGCAATCAGCGCCTCCGAGACAAGGTGCAGCCGCAGAAGTCCCGTCCCAGGCAAAACGCCGAAGCCTTGAGGCAGTCCCAACTGTCCGAGCATCGTCAAGCCGCCTCTCAAACTCTGCCAGGCACGTCGATCCGGCACAGCCGGAGTCCATAGTCTAGACCAGAACCGCGCGTGGGCGGCCTGTCATTCCGCGGAATAGCCTCTGACCCACTCCACAATCGAACGCACAGCGACACCCGACGGCCCATAGGCGATCCACGGCTTCTTCTCCTCGTTCCAGGCGCAACCGGCGATGTCCAGATGGACCCAGGGCGTATCGCCAGCGAACTCCTTGAGGAACATGGCGGCGGAGATGGCACCGCCCCAGCGGTTCTTGC
Organism: Acidobacteriaceae bacterium; assembly: GCA_036803645.1. Lineage (GTDB taxonomy): Bacteria > Acidobacteriota > Terriglobia > Terriglobales > Acidobacteriaceae > Edaphobacter. The sequence goes on from DAIRTY010000012.1 coordinate 7,495, forward strand.
CGGTGTTCATGATGTCGGCGATCTCGCTGGTGATGCGCTCGCGATAGTCGTCGGTGCAGGGAAGCCGCCAGAAGCCCTCGCCGGAGACGGCCAGCGCGTTGACGAACCTGGCGCAGGCAGCCTCGTCGTTGGAGAAGAGGCCGGCGTTGAGCACTCCCAGCGCGACGACGCAGGCGCCGGTGAGCGTGGCGGCGTCGATCAGGTGGGTTGCGCCCAGCGTCTTGGCGTAGTGCAGGCCGTCGGCCAGCACAAGACGGCCCTCGGCGTCGGTGTTGACGATTTCGATGGTGGTGCCACTCATCGCCTTCACCACGTCGCCGGGCTTCGACGCGCGCCCGTCGGGCATGTTCTCCGCCGCGCAGACCACAGCGACAACCTTGACCGCCGGCTTGAGGCGGGCAATGGCGTGCATTGCACCGACCATGGCGGCTGCGCCGGCCATGTCGTACTTCATCTTCTCCATGCCGTCGCCCGGCTTCAGCGAGATGCCACCTGAGTCGAAGGTGATACCCTTGCCCACAAGGCCGAGCACGGGCGCTCCCTCGACCACGCCTCCCGCAGGCTCGTAGGTCATGACGATGAGGGCTGGAGGCTCGGCCGATCCCTTGGCTACCGACCAGAAGGACTCCATCTTCAGAGCGCGGATTTTCTCGGTTGAGTAGACCTGGCAGGCGAGGCCGGCATCGTCGCACATTGCCTTGGCGCGCGCGCCCAGTTCGGTGGGCGTGAGGACATTGCCGGGCTCGTTGACCAGCGAGCGGGTAAAGTTCTGCGCGGCGGCAACGATCAACCCCTCGGCGAAGCCTGCCTGCGCCTGCTGCTCCGTATTCTCATCCAATACTTTAGAGATAAGAGATAAATCGCTCACGGAGCAATCTTTGTGGTCGCTGCGATAGGTATCCCAGTCCAGCTCGGCGAGTTCCGCGCCCTCTGCCAACGCGCGCGCCGTCAGTTTGGCGGAGAGTTCCGCCAGCGGAGCATTAAGGTCCGCGGACGCCTCCGGGAATGCAATCGCCAACTCGGGCACCGAGCGCGCCTTGGCTGCGCGCACGGCGGTTCCGGCACCCTTGCGCAGCCTGTCGAGCGAGAGGTCTTTCGCCTTGCCCAGCCCGACGAGCAACAGGCGATCCGGCTGCAACCCGGCCGACTTCAAGCGATCGGTCGCGTGGATGAGCGCCGTCTCGCCCAGGCCGGCCTTGAACTCTCCCGGCCCGAGCGCGCGTGCCGCCGCGTCGGCGAGATCGCTCGACTGCGTAAGCAACAGGGGACGCGGTTCCTCTTTCTTGCCCGTCGCCAGGTCAACCGCAAAGACAGCAAGCATCGGCGTATGAAACGCGCCGGCATCCGCAAACAAGAGCTTGGTATTCATTCCTCTATCGTATCCCGCTTTGGACGCTGGACGGGGTCGAAGGGTTCAGTCGATCGTGGGGGCGAGCATGGCGTGCTGCTCGACGACGCTTTGTTCGAGGACCGTTTTGTTGGGATTGGACTGTTTGTAGCGGATATGGACCCGCTTGTCTTTCAACAGGCGGACGAAGGCGTCGGCGTCGGCTTCGGTGGCGAACTCGTGGATATACTTGCCGGTGCGGTACTCGCCGACGAAGTAGGTGTAGTTCAGGGTGGCGTGGAAGTGCGAAGTCCTGCGGACACGGGTCACAGCGCCGTTCAGGATGACGCCTTCGACGATGGGCCAGCTCTGCGCGACGCGTTCGCGGTGGCGTTTGAGCCATCTGCGGATGAAGAGCGCGCCCCATGCAGCGACGAAGTAGGAGACGCCGCGAAAGATGGATTTACAGAGGCGGGCGGTGCCGGGGGTCATACGTCGTACGGTAGCACGAGGCTGCGGGGGTAGAACACAGAACAAGTGCTGGAGTTCTGTGGGAGAAAGGGATGGGCGGTTGTGGTGGGCGCAAGTTCATCGGGATCCTTCGCGCTCGAAAGACGCGCTCAGGATGACAGCGAAAAACAAACAACCGCAGGTTCCTTCGGCTTCGCTCAGGACAGGCTCTTCGATTCCGTTTGGCGCAAAGAACGCGCCAAACTTCGCTCAGGATAACAGCCCTTATTTTAATCAACAACTTACATCTGCACTATATGTCGATACTGCCTAGTGGACGCGCTGAAGGCGGGCGATGAGTTTTTCGGCGAGGGGCTTGCCGGACTCGGTCCAGAGGAGGCGGCTGGAGATGCCGCAGTGTTTCTCGACCAGCAGGGTGAAGGCGAGTAGCTTTTCGACGTTCTGCTGGATGTGGATCTGGGCGGTCTCGTCGAGGGCTTCGTCTTCGGGGGTTTGCAGCGCGGGATTGGAGAGCGGGGGATTGGGGACCCAGGGGGTGTCGATGCCGAAGTCGACCAGGAGGTGGCCGTTCTGCTCGTAACCGGCGACGTCGAAGCTGGGGCCGAAGCCGAGAACGCGGACGGTGTGGGAGCGCAACCGCCAGTCGTCGTCGGGGTGGTCGAGGGAGGAGGCATCGAGATCGGTGTCGGCGTCGTCCTCGTAGCGGCTGGAGGCGAGGCCAAGGGGGCTGAATGCGGGATCGTTGCCCTCCTGGGTCCAGAGCTGCCAGCGCATCTCGAACTCGTATGCCATGTCGTCGTGGAGCTGCTCGGTGGCTTCGGCGACGGCTGCGTCGATGAGTTCGTCGGAGGTTTCGGCGGATGGATCGATTGGGACGGTGGGGTCGAAGCTGGCCGGGGGAGGCTCGACGTAGATGCGCTGGTAGGTGGGCGGCTCGGTGAAGTTGATGGGATAGACGGAGGCAGCGGAGATACGTTTGGCGCCGACCAGTGCGAACTGGCGCAGGACGCCGGCGAGCGCGGCGGGAAGGGCCTCCAGGCGGAAGTTGGGATACCAGAGGCTGAGATAGAGGCGGTCTGCCATGGAGGATCATTCTAGAGCATTTATTCAGGACTTATGCCGGGAAAGAAACTTGCACGGGGATTTATATGGGGGAGAGCGGCGCGGATGAGAAGATAGATGGGGCGGACGAATGCGCAATCGAGTAGAGAGACTGAGGGTTTGGTTGCTGGGGGGAGCGGGCTTCCTGGTGCTGGTGATTGCTGCGTTCCTGGGATCTGCGCACTACCTGTCGCGTCACCGATTGGCGCTGCCTGCCCGGTTTGGCGTGAACATTGTGAGCGAGACCAACGGATATACCTACTCGCAGTCGATGCAAGGCAAGACGGTGTTTACCATTCACGCTGCAAAGGCGGTGGAACACGCCGGCGAAAAGTATGTGCTGCACGATGTGTCGATCGCGCTGTATGGCGAGAAGCAGGACCGCAACGATCGCATCTACGGCGACGAGTTCGAGTACGACAAGAAGGCGGGGGTGGTGCGCGCAACCGGGCTGGCGCACATCGATCTGCAGGCGGCGGATGCCGGCGGTGGCCATGATTCCGCGGCCAGCGCGAAGGTTTTGCATGTGACGACCAGCGGGCTGGTGTATCTGGAGAAGCTGGGCGTGGCGGCGACCAACGAGTACATCGAGTTCCAGGCGGGCGCGATGACGGGGCACGCAACGGGAGCGGACTACAGCCGGGACTCGGGCGTGTTGACGATGCACTCGGCGGTGAGCATGAGCGGGATGGCGGGCAAGCGGGCGGTGACGGTGACGGCAGCAACGGCCGAACTGGACAATCGCAATCAGGTGGCATTTTTGACTCGCGCGCGGTACGTTTCGCAGGGGCAGACGGTGGAGGCGGAGCAGGCGACGCTGCATACTCGGCCCGATGGAACGCTGGCGCGGGTGGAGGCGCAGGGCGATGTGACGATGGAGGCGAATGGCGCGCGAGTGGTCTCCGAGCGGGCCGATGTGTTGCTGAATGCGACGAGCCAGCCGGAGCGCGCGGTGCTGACGGGAGGGGTGAAGTATGCGTCGGACCAGCCGCTGCGCCAGGGGAAGGGCGAGGCGGACGAGGCGACGATTGCATTCGACGCACAGGGGCAGGCGGAGCACGCGGTGTTTGCGGGAGCAGTTCATCTCAGCGAGCGAACGCGCGCTACGGAGGCGGTGCGGGAGCCGTGGAGCACACGGGATTTGACGGCGGCCAAGGTGGAGGCTGCTCTGGTGCCGGCGGGCGCGGGCAAGGCAGGGAACAAGGCGAGCGCGGGGGCGGCTCAGGTGCGCGACGTGGAGGCGATTGGCGGGGCGCGTCTGGCGATGGTGAACAACGGAACGCTGGCTCATGCACACGGACGGGCGGCGACGGAGCTTTCTGCCGACGATTTGAAGGCGCACCTGATCGCGGCGAAGGACGCGAGTATGCCGCCATGGTTGGATACGGTGACGGGACGCGGGAATACGATACTGCATCAGGCGACGGCCAAGGGGGTCGATCAGACCATCTCGGGCGAGTCGTTGGATGCGAAGTTTCGCGGGGAAGGTTCGGGGCGCGCTGGCTCGGCGAACGGGAACGCGAAGCGGAGCGAGGACTTGGACGATGTGCAGAGCGCCGTGCAACTGGGGCATGTGACGATGACGCGCCGCGCTCCGGCGAAGAGCAGGGAGAGGCTGGGCGGTGCGACGGGCGGGACGTCGGGAGTAGGCTCGGCGCTGGGGCAGCAGGGGGTGGAGCAGGCGACGGCGCAGAGAGTTGCATTCGACGGCGATCTGGACCGGGTGACGCTCACGGGCGGGGTTCAGGTGAGCGACCAGACGAGCGTGTTGTGGGCCGATCAGGTGGTGATGTATCGCACGAGCGGGGACGCACACGCGAGCGGCTCGGTGAAGGTGAGCTATCTGGCGCAGGAGGGCGGGAATCAGCCCAGCGGGTTGCGCGGGACGGCTCCTGGAGCTACGGCTCCGGCGAGCACTCTACAGCTTGCAACACCGGTTGAGCTGACTCATGTGGTTGCCGCGAGTGCGGATCTGGTGCGTGGGACCGGGGTTGCGACCTTCTACGGCAAGCCCGCGAGACTGTGGCAGGCGGGATCGCAGGTGCAGGCCCCAGTGATTCAACTGCAACTCGTCGAGCAGAGCGGGACGTGGGAGCTATCGAAACTGATTGCTCACGGAGATGCGACGGGCTCGGCGGGACAGGTGCGGACGATTCTGGTCCACGCCGCAGGTCTACAGCCCAGCCCGGATAAACTCGGCACAGCGAAGCCCCGCTCCGCGAAGACGGGCATGCCCCTGTCCTGTAGCGCGAAGTCCGAAAGCACGAAGCCCTCAGCCGAGAAGAGCCAGCGGCTGCCGAGTGTAGTCCGCATCGCCAGCGGCCAGCTCATCTACTCCGGCGATCTCCGCCAGGCCGAGTTTACCGACGGTGTGCGCGCCGAGACGCTGGACGGCACCATCCGCGCTGCACAGGCCACGGTCTACCTACAACCCGAAGCAAAAGGCATCGCCGCCTCACCGCCGTCCGCCACCTCCGCGCTGACTTCTCCGCAGTTTGCGGTCAAGGTCGAGCGCATGATCGCCACCGGCCAGATTCAGATCGATCAGCCGGGTCTGCGTGCCACCGGCGGACGTTTGGTCTACACGGCCGCCGACAGCCTCTTTGTCTTGACCGGAGATGGCAAGTCGCCCCCGAAGCTGGTCGACTCCGAGTGCGGAACAATCACGGGTGCGGTGTTGCAGTTTCACACGGGCGACAAGAGCGTCGTAGTCTCCAATGGGAAGCCGGAAGCGATGGCCGCGGCGGATGGCCAGCGGATGCGGGCAGAGACACCCGCGGGCAAAGATGCGACGATGGGGAAAGGGAAGTAGGGAGTACGATGCGGACGCTTGAGACCGAAGAGATTGGGAAGGCCTACGCCGGGCGGCAGGTGGTGCGCGGCGTGAACATGCAGATCGGGCAGGGCGAGGTGGTGGGACTGCTGGGGCCGAACGGCGCGGGCAAGACGACCAGCTTCTACATGATTGTCGGGCTGGTGCGGCCGGACACGGGGCGCATCGTGGCCGACGGCGACGACATCACGCGGCTGCCGATGTACCTGCGCGCGCGAGAGTACGGCATCAGCTATCTGCCGCAGGAGCCTTCGATCTTCCGCAAGCTGACGGTGGAGGACAATATTCTGGCGGTGCTGGAGGCGCAGCAGTTGAGCCGCGAGCAGCGGCGCACGCGGACGGAGAAGCTGATCGAGCAGTTCAGCCTGAATCATGTACGCGAGACGATGGGCTATGCGTTGAGCGGGGGCGAGCGGCGGAGAGTGGAGATTGCGCGCTGCCTGGCCATCGAGCCGGCGTTTATTCTGCTCGACGAGCCTTTTTCGGGGATTGACCCGATCGCGGTGCTGGAGTTGCAGGAGATCATCTTCGGGCTGAAGAGGAACGGGATCGGGGTCTTGGTGACGGACCACAATGTGCGCGAGACTCTGTCGGTGACCGACCGCGCGTACATCATCAACGAGGGAAAGATCTTTCGCTCTGGAACGCCCGGAGAGCTTGGACGCGACCCCGAAGTGAGACGCATCTACCTGGGAGAAAAATTTTCCATGGATTAAGGCGCGGCTTCAAGAATGGCGTGGAGTTTACACGCTGCACGAATGGCGCGCGGCGTGTAGACTGTGGCCAAGTTAACAAGCAGACGAAACCGGGATGTGTATTGTCCGATCGGGTCAGTTCGCGGCAATAGCGCGAAACCAGGAAGCGTGAAGAGGTTGAAGGATTGTTACAGACGAAGCTAAATTTAAGAGTTTCGCAGCGCCAGGTGCTGACGCCTGGACTGGTTCAGATGGTCAGCGTGCTGGCGCTGAACAAGCTCGAGCTGAAAGAGATGATCAACACCGAGATGGTGGAGAACCCGGTGCTGGAGGAGGTCGAGGAATCTGCCATCACGATCGAGGAGATGGCGGGACGAGAGGCGGAACGCGAACGCTCCGCCGAGGAGATTGCGAGCGAGGCCGAGCGGGAGGGGAAGAACGAGAAGGACCCCTTCGACGAGATCGACTTTGGCAGCTACTTTCAGGACTATCTGGACCCTGGGTTTCGCACTGCGTCCAGCTTCGAGGAGTACGACCGGCCTTCGTTCGAGAACTTTTTGTCGCAGCCGAGTACGCTGACCGACCACCTGGAGTGGCAGTTGGGCTCGATGGTTCTGGCCCCCGAGATGCGGATGGCAGCCGATCTGGTCGTTGGCAATCTGAACCAGGACGGGTACCTGACAGCCACGGACGAGGAACTGGTGGAGGCATTGCTTGAGATGCTCGGCACGGCACGGACGGAGCCGATCCCGTTCGAGCGCGGGTTGAAAGGACGGCCCGCATGGGAGGAACACCGCCCGGCGAAGGAGGCGGGGCTTGATGTGGCTGCCTCCGGTTCGGGGGTGGCCTTCAACGTTGCCGGCCACTTCGGCGCGCGCGCGAAGTGCTTGGCGACGGTGCAGGAGGCGCGCACGATTGTTCATAATCTCGACCCGCTGGGGGTTGGCGCGCGCGATCTGCGTGAGTGCCTTCTGATCCAGATCACCGCCATGCACCGCGAGGCCGAGATGGTGAGGAAACGCGCTGATGAGCGCGGGGGCCCGCGCGCCGCCGGACTGTTGCACGACCTTGCGAACGTCGAGGCGGAGGAGAGGAACCGGGCGGCAGGACCGGTCTCAAATTCATTTGGCCAGGAGGCCTTGAATGGCGCTTCGTCCCGCGATGCACATGTGCGGAGTGGCGCGGCAGGCGATGTCGCTACGGACAACGGGAGAGGCGACGGCGATGTCTTCGAGATTGCGGCGCACATCATATCGAACCACCTGGCCCTGCTACAGAAGAAAGACATGCGCGAGTTGACGCGCAGTTGCGGCAGAGGCGTTGAGGAGGTGCAGGCGGCGGTGGACCTGATCCGCACGCTCGATCCGCGGCCTGGTCAGCGATACAACCTGAGCGAGACGCGGCTGATCGAGCCGGACGTTGCTTTCATCAAGCGGGACGGCGAGTATGTTGTGCTGATGAACGAGGAGGACATGCCCACGCTTCGCCTGAGCCGGGCATACCGACGGATGCTGCGCGAGAAGACGACGGAGAAAGATGTGCGCGAGTACGTCAAGGAGCGCTACAAGTCAGCGATCCAGTTGCTGCGCAATATCGAGCAGAGAAAGAATACGATCGTGCGTACCTGCGAGGTGATTGTGCGCCGTCAGGCGGAGTTTCTGGAGCGCGGCGAACAGGGCCTGAAGCCAATGATGATCAAGGAGGTGGCCGAGGAGATCGGGGTGCATCCTTCAACAGTGAGCAGGGCCGTGGCCAACAAGTATGTGCATACGTCGCAGGGCGTCTACGAACTGCGCTACTTTTTCACCGAGGGGGTGAACGGGCCGGAGGGTGGCAATCTGCCGCTGGTGCTGCTGAAACGCAGAGTGAAGAAGCTGATTGAAGATGAGGACCCGCGAAAGCCGCTGACCGACGACCAGATTACGGCGGAGTTGCAGCGCCAGGGCATCCGCGTCACACGCAGAACGGTGGCCAAGTACCGCGAAGACATGCAGATTCCCAGTACCCATCAGCGGCGCGTACGCTGATGGGGAGAGAGGAGTTGGTCGATATCGGACGCAGTGAATTGGTGGAGTAAATCGGATGTAGTGAGTCTGTTGCGGCGCGGGACGCATCCAACCAGATTGATTGGAAGCTATGAGGTGAGTGGATGGTCATCGAGTACACGGGAAGACAGACGGTTGTGACGCAGAAATACAAGGACCTGGCCGAAGCGGGGCTGAAGCGGATCAAGAAGATCGTGGGCGCGTCCGCAACCGCGCACGTTGTGTTGACGGTGGACAAGTACCGCAAGATCGCGGAGGTCACGGTGACCGAGGGAAGCCAGAGCATGGTTTCCAACTGCGAGTCGGAGGAGATGACAACAGCGCTGCATGATGCGCTGGAGAAGCTGGAGCAGAAGGCCATCCGGCAGAAGCAGAAGACGTCGACGATCAAGCGGCATCCGCGAACTGGAGAGATTCCGGCGGAAGATGTCGATGTCACGGAGACTGTAGCGGCAGCTGAAGAAGGCTGATTTAGCGGGACGAAGAGGAGGCCCTTGGCTGAAGTCCACTGAAGCCGTGTGCCATATTGGTGGGGCAAAAGAGGGACGGGCGAGTCTTTTCGTGGGGAAAATATGCCATTACTTGGCTATATCTCCTAAGCAAACCCGGGTATTTTGCGGCCTGTCTAACCGATGTTTGCATAATTGCCGATAAACATGCAGGAGATCGTGCATGAGTTCCAACTGGCAAGTGAAGGGGAAGGTTGCGGCGGAGGGTGATCTTCGCTCAGCGTTGCCCATCCTGCCGCCTGGGAGTTTGCCAGGGGCGGATTGCGGACAATCCGCTTCCCCCGTCACACTTCACGAGTGGCTTGGAATGCTGCCAGTGATGGCTTTCCTGGAGCGCGGCGAAGAGATTGCCGCAGCCAACGATCTGGCGCGGGAGTTTGCCGGCAGTAGCGAGAGCATGAAGACGGACGAACTGTTTCTGGGCGCCTATCCCGCGGAGGGAGATGCGCTCCGGCAGCGCTTCGAGTGTCTGCTTGCATCCCACGGCGGCCCAGCCAGCAATGTTTCCGGAGTGGTGCAGGGATTTGCGGTCGCTGGTCCGGGGAGCCGGCTGGTATTGCTGATGGAGCCGCTGAAAAATGACGCGGATAGCGTGGCAGGCGATAGCTGCAAGGGCGAAGCCACTTTTTTGGAGGAGCTATTCGACTCGGCGTCCGATGCCATGGTCATCATTCAGGAGAATCGCATTCTGCGCTCCAATCATGAGTTTTCGCGCATCTTCGGATACTCCAGCGAGGACTGCCTGGGTAGAACGCTCTTCGATTTGATAGTTCCCGAAGGCCGGATGCATGAGACCGAGATGCTGATGCACACGGTTGAGGCCGAGGGGCGAGCGTCGATGGAGACGGTGCGGCGGAGCAGCTCTGGCGAGTATCT
>DAIRTY010000013.1:0-15275 GCA_036803645.1 Acidobacteriaceae bacterium
GCACCGGCCTGCGCGAGCTTCGACCAGTTCACCGGGTATGAGCAGCGCGGACGCGTCTTCAAGGAACTGGTGCAGGGTCTGGCGGGCGCTTCGGTCTAATCCGGGCGCTTCGGTTTAATCAGAGAGCAGGGAAGCGGGCGGAATGGCAAAGCGCGTAGGCGTCGACAAATGGCTGTTCGGCACCGTGCTGCTGCTGGTGCTCTTCGGGCTGGTAATGGTCTTCTCCGCCTCGGCTGTGATGTCGCAGGCGGAGTCGGGTTCGCCGTATAAGTACGTCGCCAAGCAGGGAATGTACGCCATCTTCGGGATGGTCGCGCTCTTCGCTCTGATGCGCGTGGACTACCGCCGCTATAACAGCTATCCCTTTGTCGGCTGCGCGCTCGCGCTCACCACCATGCTTCTGGTGGGCGTCTTCGCCATGCCCGCGCTCAACCACACCCACCGCTGGTTCCGTCTTGGCAGCTTCTTCACCTTCCAGCCCTCGGAGCTGGCAAAGCCCGTGCTGGTGCTCTTTCTCGCGTACTTCCTGCAGACGCGCATCCACGCCATGGACGACTGGAAGGGAACCATTCTGCGCGCAGCCCTGCCGCCGGTGGTCTTCATCGGCCTCATCCTGAAGGAGCCGGACCTGGGCACCGCGCTGGTCTGCGCCGCGGTCACCATGGCCATGCTCTATCTCGCCGGAATGCAGGTGAAGTGGATCGGCGTCGGCCTGCTGGCCTCTTCGCCCGTGCTCTATTACATGCTCTGGATGGTGCCCTTCCGCCGCGCGCGCATGGAGATATTCTTCCATCCCGAACTCGACCCGCTGGGCAAGGGCTTCCACATCACGCAGTCGCTGATCGCCGTGGGCACGGGAGGAGTCACCGGATTGGGCCTGATGGAGGGCCGGCAGAAACTCTACTTCCTGCCCGAGGCCTGGACCGACTTCATCTTCGCCAACATCTCCGAGGAGCTGGGCCTGCTGGGCGCTCTGGCTCTGGTCGCGCTCTTCTGCTACTTCGGCTATCGCGGTCTGCGCGCCGCCTTCCTCTCCACCGATCCCTTTGCGCGCTTTCTGGCCTTTGGGCTTACTAGCGCAGTGTTGATCCAGGCCTTCTTCAACATCAGTGTCGCCATCGCGCTGGTGCCCACCAAGGGAATCACGCTTCCGTTCATCTCCTTCGGCGGGACCTCGCTCTTCTTCACCCTGGCCGGAATGGGTGTGCTGCTAAACATTACGCGTGAGATCGACTGATGCACGGAACAGGGAACAGGGAACAGGGAACAGCAAGCCCGCTGCGGGTTTTAATTGCGGGCGGTGGCACCGGCGGCCATGTGATTCCGGCGCTGGCCATTGCGCGAGAACTGCGCGACGCGCACGCCGCCGAGGTGCGCTTCGTGGGTACGGCGCGCGGGCTGGAGACGCGACTGGTCCCCGAGGCGGGCTTCCATCTCGATCTGGTGCGCTCCGGCCAGTTGAAGAATGTCAGCTTGGCAACGCGCCTGCGCACCGCGATCGACCTGCCGCTGGGCGTGGCGGAATGCGTGCGCCTGCTGCGCCAGTTCCGCCCGCATGTCGTTGTCGGCGTGGGTGGATACGCCAGCGGCCCGGGAATGCTCGCTGCAATTCTCCTGCGTCTTCCCACGCTGGCCTTTGAGCCCAACGCCGTTCCAGGGTTGGCGAACCGGCTGGTCGGGCGATGGGTGAGCGCGGCCGCGGTGAACTTCGCACAGACCGAGCGCTATTTCCGCAATGCGCGCGTCACCGGCATTCCCGTGCGGGCGGAGTTCTTTGCCATTGCGCCGAAATCCGCCTCCGCGCCTCCGCGTCTTCTGGTCTTCGGCGGAAGTCAGGGCGCGCGCGTCCTGAATGAGGCAATGCCGAAGATTGCGCCGCGTCTGCTCGATCAGTTTGCCAATCTTGAGATTGTGCATCAGGCGGGCGCGCGGGCCGCGCAATCGACCGCCGAAGCCTACGCGCGTGCCGGTCTGGCTGGGCAGCAGCACGTCCGCGTGCAGCCATATCTGGATCAGATGCCGCGCGAGTTCGCCGCCGCCGATCTGCTTCTCTGCCGCAGCGGCGCCAGCACCATGGCGGAGCTTGGCGCGGCCGGCAGGGCCTCGCTTCTGGTCCCCTTTGCCCTGGCCGCCGACGACCACCAGCGCCGCAACGCGGAGGTCTTCCTCCAGGCCGGCGCGGCCCGCATGTTGACTGAGGCGGAGCTAATCAATCCCGAGCGCCTGCTGAATGAGCTTGCTGATCTGCTGAACGATCCGGCAGCACTGCGCGCAATGGGTGAGCACGCACGCACACTGGCCCGGCCAGACGCAGCGCGGCAGATCGCATCGATGGTGGTGGGCCTCGCTCGTATAAGTTGAAAGTTGCAGGTTGAAAGTTGATGACCCCTGATTGCTGGTTTGAGCTTTCGATCAACAGAACAAAGGGCTGAGGATTGTTTGCCCCAGCCCTTCGTCATTTCAAATTGATCGGTTTGTCTGCTTACCGGCGTCCGCCTCCACCACCGCGTCCGCCACCGCCGCCGCCTCCACCTGCGCGAGCGCCACCGCCGAAGCTGCCGCCGCCGGAGTAACCGCGTGCCGCTGGAGCGCCAGAGTAACCGCGTGCGGATGGAGCGCCGGAGTAGCCGCGTGCGGTTGGAGCGCTGGAGTAGCCGCGTGCCGCTGGAGCGCCGGAGTAGCCGCGTGCGGTTGGAGTGCCTGAGTAGCCGCGTGCGGCTGGAGCGCCGGAGTAACCGCGTGCGGTTGGAGCGCCAGAGTAGCTGCGTGCGGTTGGAGTGCCGGAGTAGCTGCGTGCGGTTGGAGCGCCGGAGTAACCGCGTGCGGTTGGAGCGCCGGAGTAGCCGCGCGCTCCGCCGCTGTAGGCGGATGCGCCGCGGCTGCCGAGGGTGCGGCCGTTAATTCCTGCGCCGCGGTTCTCCGCAACAGGTCTGCGATTCAATCCTGCAACTGTGCCGCGCGCGAAACCCGCGCCACCGGCATGTCCATTGAAGCCGGCGTAGGTGCGGTTGTAGAAGTGTCCGTAGTTGCCGCCCAGGCGGTTATAGGCGCCGTTGCAGAAGAAGCGGCCGCCGCCCCAGTAACCGCCATAGAAACCCGTGCCGAAGTAGCCGAATCCGTAGTTGATGCCGCCGTAGTAGCCAATGTCCAACCCCCAGTAGCCGGGGTTCCACATATAGTCGCCAAATCCGAAGCCCCAGTAGCCGGGGGTCCAGAGGGCGTTGACGTAGGGCGGTTCGACCCATGCGCCCTCCACCCAGTAGTAGCCGTTGTCGCCGTAGGCCCAGTAGCCGGGAGTCCAGATGTAGCCGTCGCCTGGGGCTAGCGGCTGCTGATAGTCGGGGATAGCCGGAGGAGCGCCATTGGCATAGACCTGCGCACTGGCTATGGTGGGTGCCAGAAGCATTGCTCCAGAAAGAACTGCCGCGCCGATGGTAACTTTCAAGAGCTGCGTGATTGTCATACTCTTACCTTGTCCCGCTCATCCTTCGCTTCCCCGGTCTTGCTTTGAAACTGCGGGTTGCGCGGATTGCAACGACTCGAGTTCATCCGGCCGCCTGCGTCATCCTCGCCGCTGCCCTATGAACTCCTGCTGAATTAGACCCAAGATACGCCATTTGGTTGCGCTCCGCGAGTGCGGATTCTGCGCTGCGTAAACATGGATTCTGCGCCACGCCATGCTCCGGGATGCATCGTCCCCGCCCACTCCGCCCTATGACTACCCCGTCCTGGCTTGGTAAAGTAAGAGAATGAACGATCAGGCAGAGTTGACGGCGTCCAATCTTCCCGCCGGGTTCCACTGGGGAGCGGTGCGCGCGGGAATCAAGGCCAGCGGAAACCTGGATCTGGCCGTGGCGATTGCGCACGGCACGGGGTCGGGCGCGGCGGTTGGCGCGGCCATGTTTACCACCAACCTCGTGGTTGCGGCTCCCGTAACGGTTGGGCGGCGGCATCTCGCGTCTACCGGAGGACGCGTCGCGGCGGTGCTGGTCAACTCCGGTAACGCCAACTGCGCCACCGGAGAGCCGGGCATCGAGGGCTGCGTCGCCACCTGCGTGGCCGCCGCCGAGAGCTTCGGCTGCATCTTCGACGAGGTCTTTCCCTCCTCCACCGGAATCATCGGCGTCCCCTTCCCCGCCGGGAAAGTCGTCGCCTCAATACCCGGGTTGAAGGCCTCGCTGGGCAGCACCGAGGAGCACGCCGAGTCTTTTGTGCGCGCCATAATGACCACCGACACCCGCGTCAAGACGGCCCACGCAACGGTCCCGGTCGATCCTGCTCAGGATCATGGCAACGCCGCCGTGGTGCGCATCTGGGGCGCGGCCAAGGGCGCGGGAATGATCCATCCCCAACTTGCCGCCCCGCCGCACGCCACCATGCTGGTCTATCTCTTCACCGATGTCGCGGCCCGCGCGGAACACCTTCAGGCGGCGCTTGCCGCCGCCATCGAACCCAGCTTCAACTCCATCTCCATCGATGGCGACACATCCACCAACGACACCGTTCTACTCCTCGCCAGCGGGGCCAGCGGCGTGAAGTTGAGCAAGGAACTGGCTCCCGCCTTCGACGCGGCCCTCGCCGAGGTCTGCCGCTCGCTTGCCCGTCAGATCGTCGCCGACGGCGAGGGCGTCAGCCACTCCATTACGCTCGACATTCGCGGCGCGGCGTCGGCCGCCGATGCGCGGCTGGTAGCCAAGGCCATCGCGCACAGCCCGCTCTGCAAGACGGCCTGGTCCAGCGCGGATCCCAACTGGGGCCGTCTGCTGGCCGCCGCCGGATACAGCGGAGCCACCTTCGATCCCGCGCGCGCGCGCATCTGGATCGCCGGCCAGCCCGTCTTCGAGTACGGTGTCCGTGCGCCCAGCTTCGACGAGGCCGCCGCGCACCACGCAATGATGCAGCCTGAGTACACCATCACCATCGACCTCGGCGCAGGCTCAGGCGAATGCCTCTTCCTCACCTGCGACCTCACCGCCGAGTACGTCCGCATCAACGCCGACTACTCAACGTAATTGCGCGGCACGGTGCGCGCGCCCGCGAACAGCAGCGCCGTCGCCGCCAGCATCGACACCAGCGTCAGTCCGAGCCCGGTGTTCAGTGTTGAGTGGTCGCTCACCATTCCGATCAGTCGCGGCGACGGCGTATCGCCCAGCGCGTGGATCAGGAACAGCTCAATAGCGATGGCCGTTGCGCGAACAGTGGCCGGAACAGCGTTCACAATCGCCGCGTTCAGCGGCCCGGTCCCCAGGAAGATGGAGAACATCGCCAGCGCCAGCGCCGGCAGCATCATCGCGCGCGGCCCGAAGAAGCAGACCACTCCGAACGGCACCGTAATCAGCGCCGACCACGCGGACACCAGGTACAGCGCGCGGTGGTTTGTGCGCAGCCAGCGTTGCGCCAGCCATCCGCCCACGGCCGTTCCGCCCAGTCCCGCGCCCGCCGTAATTCCGCCCAGCGTCAGCCCGACCGTGGAGTGCGAAAATCCCGCGCGCTCCAGAAAGCTCGGCATCCATGCCGAGATCCCGCCCATCGAAAACGTCGTCATCGCCATGCCCAGCGTGGCATACAGATACGGCGCGTTGCGCGCCAGCGAAATTGCCTGCGCCCTATGCTCGCGCCCAGTAGGCTTCGCGTCCGATGCTCCGCGCGCCGGCTCGCGCAGGAAGATCAGGATCAGCGCAGCGATCAGCAGCCCCGGAACGGCGGAGACATAGAACGGCATCCGCCAGCCCCAGCGCCCGCCCACCATCTCGCCGATCAGGTAACCGATCGCCGCGCCCACCGGGACCGCGGTGTAGAAGATGGTGAGGATGCGGTTGCGGTCCTCTTCGGGATAGAAATCCGCCAGCAGCGCGGGCGCGTAGATGCCCAGGCTGGCCTCGCCGATTCCCAGCACGGCGTGGCGCAGTAGCAGCGAATCGAAGGCATGGACCGTGCCGGTCAGCACGTTTACCGCCGAGATCATCAGCGCGCACAGCACGATCAGCGGCTTGCGCGGCAGCCGGTCGCCCAGCCATCCGGTCAGCGGCGCGGCCAGCATATAGGTGACGAAGAACCAGAAGGTGATCGAGCCCAGCGCCGCGTCCGACACATGGAACTCGCGCTTCACCTGCTCCTGCACGCCGGGCAGAATGTAGCGGTCGATGTAGTTGACGAAGTTCAGTGCGGTCAGCAGCGCCAGCGCGGTCGCTGCTCCCGCCACCGACGGCAGGCGGCGCGCAGTGTGCATCAGATTGGGCGGCGGCTCTTGCATCTCTGCCGAGAATAGCAGGCGGCAACTCGAACCGCTCGCCTCGCTTTTTGTTTGTCATTCCCGAAGGGAATCTGCTTCTCGCCGTTGTGGGCTTACTTCCCCTTCGGTCGTGGATAGCTGGCTTCCACAATCGTCGAAATTCCGCCGCGGGGACGGAAGTCGCCGGTGACTTTGGCCCAGACAGGGTTGCAGGCCTTCACCACGTCGTCCAGCACCTGGTTCACCACGTTTTCCTGGAAGATGCCCAGGTTGCGGTAGATGAAGAGATACTCCTTCAGGCTCTTCAACTCCATGCAGCGCTTGCGCGGCATGTAACGGATGGTGAGGTGGCCGAAGTCGGGCAGCCCGGTCTTGGGGCAGACGGAGGTGAACTCCGGGTCGTCCACCACGATCTCGTAGCCGCGGAACTGGTTGGCCCAGGTGTCGATGGAGGGGAACTTCGCGTCCAGCCCTGCGGCGGCGTGCGTGTCGGTATAGCCTGTCTTCTGCGTCTTCATGGGGCATATTTTACCGCGTTCGATGGATTGAACTCTATTTGCGCGTGTTATAAGGTCGTATGATGCGCGGCTTGGCTACAAACCATGGCTGGTCGGCTTACTGTTTCGGGTGCGGCTGGCAGGTCGTGGCCTTGCTGGCGATTGGCTGCGCGACCTTCGGCTTGCCGTATCTGATTCCGGTCAGCCCGTCGGTTTCGCTCTCGTATATCGCGGGGTTCAATAATCATGCTGCGGCCGGCTTCTTTTTTCTGGGCTGTCTTCTGTTCGCATTCTTTGTGCGAGCGGAACCGCAAGACGAGCAGGAGGATCAGCCTCTTCCGCGCAAGGCCCTCTTTTGGGCGTTGATCGTCGTATTTGTTCTCTGTGTCTTCCGGGTTGCGATCACTGTCAGTAAGACGATGATCGGTGAGGCCCCGTATTTTCTGGATCGCCTGGATCATCTGTCGCGGGGGTTGATTCCCTATCGCCAGTTTGAGTTTGCTTATGGGCCTCTGCTGCTCTATCCGGAGGTGTGGGTCGCCAGGCTGCTGCATGTCGGCTATGCGACGGGTTACTCGATTGTCTGGGTTGCGTCCTGGCTGATCGGGATCTGGATGGTGTGGGAACTGGTGCGCTCGGTCGATATCGCGTCGCGCAGGCGTACCCATATCTTTACGCTGATCTGCGTGTTGATTGTGCCCGCGATCGCTAGCCGGGGACTGAATTACACGGCGCTGCGAATCTTCTGTGCGGCGTTTGTGGTGTTGATGGTGCATCGCGTCTGCTGGAGATGGCAACGCCCGCTATGGACTGCTGGCGCGGCCGTTCTGGGTGTCCTGCTTGCGTTGTTCTATTCGCCGGAGCAGGGTGTGGGCGCTGCCGCTGGGCTTACCATCTATCTCGCCTATCTTGCCACGCGCAAGTGCCGCGCGTTTTCGTGGGGCGCGCTGGCCATGATGCTGGCCGGATTTGCGGCTGGTTTCGCGCTGGCGAATGGAATGTCGATGTTTCGTACGATGCGCAGTATCTCAAGCGGCGGGTTCAACTTTCCCCTGCTCCCCTCGCCGTCGGTTTGCCTGGTGCTTGGCTGCTATCTCTGCGCAGCCTGTTTCCTGGCGCAGCGCCTGCGGCAGGGGGAGTACAGTTCGGTTACATTGCCGCTGGTTTGTGCGGGCGCGGCGATGCTTCCGGCGGCGATGGGCCGATGCGATGTTGGGCATCTGCAATCCGCCTGGCCGGCGATGCTGGTGGGCGTCTTCGCTATTTTCGGCCGTCGGTCGATTGCGCGCTGGTGGGTTCCGCTGGCCTGGTGTCTGCTGGCGGTACCGGCGGTGCTGTTCAGCTCCGTCCTTGTGATTCTGGCCGTCAACGATGCCGGCCAACAGGTGCTGGTGGGTTCGGGCATCGATCCGACGCCGGTGCAGCGCTATGTGCGCGCACATCTCTATGGCAGTCCCGGGATGCAGCAAACCCTGCTGCGCATCAGCGACGCGGTGAGACAGCGTGATCGTTTGTATCAGGCAGTGCCCTGCGACCGTGTCTATCTGGTTCCGGCGGACGGCGTGCCTTCCGGCCCCTGCCTGGACGAGGGATACTACATGGGCAATAACGACGTCTTCCTTCCCGGGCAGATTCAAGACAAAATTGAGGAACTTGCAGCCCATCCCGGCTCGCCGCTGCTGCTCCATGGCGACGCGAATGTGGAGGCCGACTTTACGTATCGGCAGGACAGAATGGCTGTTCTTTATCTACTGGAATCATCTTTCTTCGTGCCGCGTCAACGCAATGCCGCCTTGAGTCTGGCCCCGGTCGCGGCTTATGTCTCGCAGCATTACACGCGTGTGGGTACGCTACAGAACGGCATGAGCGTGTGGAAACCGAACCCGTCATCCGATGCTACAACTCAAACGGTATCCGCAACCACAGGCTCGCGCCCTTGATGCCGGCTAGAGCATTTTCGGAATTGGTGTAGACCGAAGCCTCCGCATTCCAGTGGATTTTCCTCAAGAAAATCCACCTTGCATGATCTTCGAAAAGTCTACGTGTATTCCGAAAATGCTCTAGTTGCGTCGGCCCAGGGTTGGGCGGTCGTCGCCGGTGGAACTTCCGCCGGTGGAGTTGGGGTCGTTATTGGTGCCGCCGGTGCGGCGCAGTGTGGGCCCGTTGCTGTTGCCCTTGTCGTTGAGTTTGCGCCGGTTCTCGATGCGCGCCAGTCGCCCCTTGATGTCGTCGAACTCGCTGGTGGTCACCATGTAGTCCGGCCGCGCGGGCAGGATAGTCGCAATCTCCTCCTCGGAGTGGGCGATCCGGTCCGGCGTCTGCGGATGGTCGGCGAAGACCTTGGCCAGCGTCCCCGGCTTGTGCTTCTCCAGCGCGTCCAGCTTCTCGAAGATCTGGATGAAGGCCTGCGGATCGTAGCCCGCCCGGTACATGTACTGCACGCCGAGCCAGTCGGCCTCCGCCTCGTACTCGCGCGAGAACTCCAGCAGGCCCATCGGGATCGCCAGCTGAGAGGCCTCGTAGACGCCGTAGCCGGCCCAGCTTCCCTGGGCGAGAATCATGATCGGAATGGAGGCAATCTGGGCGAAGTTCACCTTGGTCTGCCCGCGCGCCGCGTGGTGGGCGCAGACGTGGGCGGTCTCGTGGGCCATCACGCCGGCCAGTTCGGCCTCCTCGTCGGCGGCCAGAATCAGCCCGGAGTTGACATAGAAAAATCCGCCCGGCAGCGCCATCGCGTTGATCTCGTCCGAGTCGATGATCTTGATGGTGAACGGCACCTTGCAGTCGGAGTTCTTCACAATGTTCTGGCCGACGCGGTTGACGTACTCGACCACCACCGGATCGGTGATCAGGTGGGCGGATTTTTCGATCTCCATGGAGTACTGCTTGCCGGTGCCGACCTCCCAGTTGGTGGAGTACCAGTTGGTGACGCCGCGCCCGCCGATGTTGCGCGTGCCGATGGCGTCCACGTCGTCCTCGCTGCCCTTCTTGATGTGCGGGTCGAGCGCCTCGCCGGGGGAGGGAAGAACGTCGGTCTTTGCAGCCTCGGCGGTCTTGGCGGCCGGCGGTTTGGATGCGGTGTCGGATGCGGCGTCGGTCTTGCTGTCGTTCTTAGCGTCTGGCTGCGCTGCGGCCGGAGGGGTCGCCGCCGGCTGGCTCGTCGTCGAATCCGATGGCGTGGTCGTCGCAGGGGTGGCCGCAGGGGCCGTCGAGGAATTCGCGGGTTGCTGCGCGTTGGCGCCGGTGGCGGCGGCAAGCAGGGCCGCGGCAAGCATGGTGACGAGACCCCACTGATTTCCTGGACGCATAGTCATTCTCCGCAGGGGCCGCGCTGCCTGCGAACGGACGCACCCCCACACTCTATTAGACGTAGTATGCGCCATTTTGTTGTGAACTGTGAGGGGCTGGCCCTGGATCTTCCAGTGGAAAGGACGATGAAGGGCAGGGTTGATTTTGTATCTCATTTGAGATACAATCAATTCATGGCTACTCCGCTTACCACGATGATTCACATTCGCGTCGATCAGGACCTGAAGACCCTCGCCTGCGACACACTGGACGAGATGGGCCTGAGTCTCTCCGATGCGGTGCGGCTGCTGCTCAAGCGCATCGCAGTGGAGAAGGCGCTTCCGTTCGACATCCGCGTCCCCAATGCGCAGACCGTTGCAGCGATGCGGGCGGGCGACCGGGGCGAGGTCTCCAGAGCCTCCAGCGTGGCTGCGATGATGGCAGAGCTCAATGCGAACGATTGAGTGGACCAGCGCATTCAAACGGGACTACCGGAAGACGCTCTCCACGCCGAGGCATCGCGACCTTGCGCCGTTGCTGGAGGAGATCGGGGAGCAGTTGGCAGGCGATATTGCCTTGGCCGGAAAGTATCGCGATCATTTCCTGACGGGTGAATATACCAGGCATCGCGAGTGCCACCTGAAGCCTGACCTGCTGCTGATCTATAAGAAGCCCGATGAAAGCACGCTGCGCTTTGTCCGTCTCGGCTCCCACGCTGAACTCTTCTGAGATTGGCGAGGCAGGGTTGGCGGGCGCGCGTGCGCCTACCAGGTGTTGTAGGAGCTGCCGTCGGTCGCCGTCACCTGCGCGCCGGAATGTATGTCGTCGATGCCGCCGGAGTCGGTCTGGTCGATGGAGCTCAGCGTGTCCGACTGGGCGGTGATCCAGGTGTCGGTGCGGCCCGTGATGGGGTCTTTGGGGACGACCTTCAGGTAGCCGCCGCCGACCAGGTCCTCCAGCGATTGCGGCGCCTTCTGCTTGTCCACCGTATACGATCCGATGGCCGTGCGCATCACCTGTAGGTCTTCGCGCAGAACGGCCTCCTTGGCGGCCTGCACATTGCGGGTGTAGATGGGGATAGCCATGGTGGCTAGAATGCCGATGATCAACATCACAATCATCAGCTCCATCAACGTAAAGCCGGAGTCGAGGGTCGAGGTGCGAGGTATGAGGTTCGAGTGCGGCAGGCGTCTGGCAGGCAGCGCCTTGAACCTGGAACCTAAAACCTCGAACCTGGTGGGCGAGGAGCTGGAGCCGAGTTGTCTGAGGCTTACCATGTGTTGTACTTTGTCCCGTCGAGCGCGGTGCCGTTGCTCTTAGTGTAGACGTCGAAGACGTTCTGGCCGCCCCCGGAGGTGGAGTCGGCGTCGTCCTGGTTGGAGCGCACGCCCCAATCGGCGGTTTTGGTCATGGGATCGACCGGGATCTCGCGCAGGAAGCGCACCTTCTTATCTTGGACATCCACCCCGTCGACCATGGTCTGCAGGTCTGGCGGATAGCCCTGGCTGTCGAGTTTGATCTGGATTCCTCCGCGGTCGGCTGCGTCCTTGTACCTGTCGATGGCGTCGCGCATCTCCCACAGGTCGCGCCGCAGTTCGCGCTCCCGCTGCCGCTTCACCTGGAAGCGCGCCACCGGCAGCGCGGCGCAGGCCAGAATGCTGATAATGGTCACGCAGATGATCAGCTCGATAAGCGTGAGGCCAGCTTCAGGTCCGAGGTTCGAGGTGCGAGGTTCGAGGCAACGGCCTCGCAACCAGCGTCTCGAACCCTGCACCTCGAACCTAGCATCTCGAACTTTCACCAGGCACCTCACAGCTTGCACCTCGAACCTCGAACCTAGCCCCTGGAACCTATTTCACATGGACCACAGCCTGGGAGCCGACTGCGGGCAGGCTGGCCTGCAGGCTGTTCCGGGCGCCGACCTTGACCAGGGCGATATTGCTGTCGCCCACCGCGAGCGCCTTGAAGGTAAAGATGCACACCTGCCCATCGCCGTTGACGCCATTGACGCCGGGTGGCCGCGAGGCGGAGACCGTGACGTGGCCGTTGCCTTCGTCGCGGTGTACCAGCGCGACAGACTGGCCGTCGCCGCCCAGCAGTCCTCCGGTGTCTACGTTCACCAGTTGCAGGATCTTGGGATCGAACTGAATGTCCAGCGGCACGCTGAAGACATCGTGCGCGTTGGAGAGTATCACCGAGGCCTGGAAGGTGCTGCCCACCGCCTGTGTGGAGTTGGCCGGAACCATGGTAAGCGTCACCACCGGACCAGCGGGGGCGGCGGGGGTCTTCGCGGCCGGCGGATTGCCTCCTGCCCTGGGCGGCAGGGCCTGCTGCCTCATCTGCTGCACCATGGCGGTTGCCGCGTTGGCGGCTGTGGTATTCGAGGCCGGCGCGGCGCTGGCCGGGCCCGTGCTCTCCGCCAGGATCTCGTCGATGGGAGTGTGGCGCAGTTCGATGGTGGAAAGTGGACCCGTGTCGATGGAGCGCGTATTCAGCCGCGTCAGCACCGACTCGCGGACGATGTGCGGGATCAGGATGAAGACCACCTCGTCATCCTGCACCTCCTTGTTGATGGTGCCGAAGAGGTATTTGATCAGGGGAATGCTGGACAGTCCTGGCGTTCCGCTGTTGCTGTAGTTGTCCATTTTGGTGAGGATCCCGGCCAGCAGGCATGGCTCCCCGTCCTTGAGCTGAATCGTCGTCTTGTCCGAGCGCTGCCCGATGATCGGCTCCGTGACGCCAGAGATGGTGACCTGGCCGGCCTCGGTGGAGACCTCGACCGAGAGCTTGAGAGTCACCTCGCGGTCCAGATGGATGGTCGGCGTCATGTCGATGTTGACCCCGATATCGATGTAGGTGAACTGGGTCTGCACACCGATACCGGCGGTGATGCCGGTGGCCGCGCCGGCCGAGTAGGAGCCTGTGGCGATGGGGATCTTGGAGCCGATCTTCATCGTGGCCGTCTGCCCGTCCGTGGCGCGGATGCTGGGGTTCTGCAGCACCTTGGTGTCGGTGTCGCTCAGCAGCGCGCTCAGCGTGCCTCCGCCGATGGTCACCGCGAAGTTCGTGGCGTTCATGTTGGCCAGGGTGTTCAGCGTGAACGCCGAGTTGCTGGTGGTGCCGCCCGTGGTGCCGGTGCCCGTGCTGGTGGGCGTGTTGTTGGCCTGCGGGGTGATGCCGAACGACTGCGGCAGGCTGATGCCCAGGTTGCGCATCTTGTCCTTGTTCACCTCCAGGATCGCCACATCCACCACCACCTCGGCCTTGGTGCGGTCCAGGTCGTTCAGCAGCTTCTCAGCCAGCACCAGATGCTCCCGCGGAGCGCGCATGATAATCGCATTCTGCGACGCAACCAGATATATCTTGTCGTCGGCGGGCAGCAGGTTCCGGATGGCGGTCAGGATCTCGTTGCCATCGTTCTGCTGGCTGACATTGGTCAGGTAGAAGGTCTGCACCGCCAGATCGTCCAGGTCCTTATGCTTGGTGGCGTTGTTCTGCGCAACAAAGATGGTGTCCGCGGTCACCGGCTTATAGAACGTGCCCGAGACGGTGCCCACGATGCGTAGCGCGTCGACGAGGCTGACGTTGGTCAGATCCACCGGAATGCGCTTGGAGACGTAGTCGGGATCGAAGATCACGTTGAGCCCGGCCATCTTGCCGAGGGTCTGGTAGATGACTTTGGTGTCCTCCACCATGTGCAACTGCGGGATCATTTCGCCCGTGAACGGTTTCAGTTCCAGCGGCGCCGAGATGCTGGCGATCTCTTTCAGCGCGGCACTGTCATCGGTGGCGCCCTGTGGTGCGTTGGAGGCGCCCGGTGTCTGGTCCTGGTGCTGTGTGATCTGTACCTCCTGCGCCGCCGACTCGTTGCCCGGATCGATCTGCAACGCGCGCGTGAACTGGTTCAGCGCCCCTGCCAGATCTCCATTCTGGCGCAGCACGCGGCCGCGGTCCACATGCATGGCCGCCGCCTGGAAGCGCATCCGGTCCAGCCGCGCCTGGTAGCGCAGGTCGCCGGGGTTCTTCTGGTGGGCGTGCAGGTAGTCCTCGTAGGCCGCGTCGTAGTCCTGGCGCAACTCGGCGGTCTGGCCGCGCTTGTTCCAGGTGCCCGCCCTCTGCGCCTCGGCCGATGGGCCGATGAAGACTGAAGCCGCGAAGAGCGCCGTGAACAGGACCGTCAGCGCGGAGGCGCATCCGCGATGCAAGAAGAATGAGAGCCGGGGGAGCAAGAATGGGTGCCTGCGAGTCATGCCGATGCTGTCTGCTTCCTTTGCGCCAATGTTCTGTGTCGAGCCGAAGTTAAGTCTCCGTAGGAGCGCCCCGCTGGATGAGCCGCTGTTCCGGATGGCGAGACCACTCGCCCCCAACCGCCAAAACTGCAATGCGGCAGGAATAGAGCCGCGCTCTGGGTTGCCGGTTGCCAGACAGTCGCACTCCTTGGACTTGTGGAACTGTGGCGAGTATAACATTCGCATCGCGGTGGGCCTCTTCAAGTTGTGCGCCATATCCCCTGTCTTCGGATGGTTCTTCCCCGCCCAAATCCTGCACTGCGCCTGCGGGGTGTAGGTTAGACGTTGCCAGTGCCGACAAGTGAGTCGGTTTTCATCCGCATGTTAAACTGAGATGTTTCCCCCATGCCCCGCTCGCTCTCCAATCCGACCGTTGCCGCTCAACCCAAACCCACCGCGAAGCCGAAGGACCGCGACCCGGTGGCCTCTGGCGTGCGCGATGCCGCCTATAACCGCTCGGCCAGCTTCAACTACGCCCTCTTCGACCGCTTCGAGGCCGGCGTCGCCCTGCGCGGCACCGAGGTCAAGAGCATCCGAGAGGGCAAGGCCAACCTGAAGGACGCCTACGGCCTGCTGAAGGACGGCGAGTGCTTCCTGCTGAACGCGCACATCGGCCCGTTCTCGCACGGCAACGCCATGAACCACGACTCGTTGCGCACGCGCAAGCTGCTGCTGCACAAAAGCGAGGTCCGCAAGCTGGAAGTGGCGTCCCGGCAGAAGGGCTTTACCCTCATCCCCACGCGTCTCTACTTCCGCCGCGGACGCGTCAAGTGCGAACTCGCCCTGGCCAAAGGCAAGCAGGAGTGGGACAAGCGCGCCACCGAGCGCAAGCGAGAGGCAGACAACGAGGCCAAGTCCGCCATCGCCCGCAGCCAGCGCCGCTAGTCTCCTGTCTTTACAGTTCGCTTCATCAATGCTGCCGTCCTGAGCGTCCCTCGCCCACCCACTGAACCTGTCATTCTGAGCGCA
>DAIRTY010000013.1:15375-17277 GCA_036803645.1 Acidobacteriaceae bacterium
GCTGCTGCTGTTGCATCTGCTGCAACTGCTGAAATATCTGCTGCGGCGTCAGAACGCCGTTCGGCGACTGCGGGTTTGTTGTGCCCGTGGAGGGCGGAGCGCTGCTGGGAGCGGCCCCCATCCCGTTCACCGGAGTCACCACTGGCGCGCCGGCAAACCCGCCTGCAGGCTGCGTCTGCGGAGCTGCCGGCTGCGTCTGTGGAGCGGAAGGCTGCGCTGGGGCCTGGCTCTGCGGGCTGGGCGGAGCGTCCGGCTGCGGCGGGCTTACAACGCCGGCGGGCGCCTCCTCGTCCGAGCCGGACGCGAACGGGCCGGGCGGCGCCATTCCCCCCGCGCGAGGTGTCAGGATCAGCTCCTTGGGCGTGTGAGACGCGCTCTCGCGCAACATCATATTGCTGCCCGTGCCGTCCAGCAGGCTGGCCAGAATCCCGGCCGGAGCACTTGGTCCATACTTCCCGAAGACGCGTTGGTCAGCCACTCCGCCCGTGATCTTCATTCCGGTCAGTCGTGACACGTCGCGCAGAATCTGGTTCAGGCTGGAGTTGTCGGCGGTAATCGCAAGCTCGCCGCCGGAGAAGACAACCACGGCGCGGTGTGCCACTGGCTGTGCGGGAATGGCCGCGGCAGCGGGAACGGCCGCCGGGACGGAGGCAGGCGCAGTCGTGGGCGGCGTCGCGGGCAGGGCAGGGGATTGCGCGAACGCCAGACCGCCTCCCGCGAACAGCAGGAGGGCAGCGCGACGCATTGCAGAGATGTGTTTCATTGTCTTCTAGGGTATAGGACGCAGCTCCCGCGCGAACGTTTTCTTTGCTGCCCGGTCACTCCCCGGCTCCGAGACCCTTTCACTGTTACTGTAATGCAGAAAAGTATTGTCATTCTGAGCGCAGCTCTTCTTGAGATTGTCATTCTGAGCGCAGCGAAGAATGCCCGCATTTTGTTCGTGGAGCGACACATTACATGATCGCTGAAAATGCTCTGAGCCCCGCCAACAACACGGGCCCATGAACTCCGCGGGTCGATGCAGATGGTGGTTGAGACCGGTTCGTTGGCCAGCGGTCCGCGCCTGGGTCCCAACGCCCTCTCCATGCGCAATGAGGGCGTGGAGTGTTATCTTGGAGTCGTTCAATGTTGCTATTGAGCTGGCGGACAGGGTCCTATAGAAGAAGCGGTCTGGACGAGAAAGAACCATGACGGCGAAAACAGCAAAGCACGAAAAACCTTTGAGCCAGGCGATCCGCGAGCGGCGCGCAACACCCAGCTTCGACGGAACCCCCATCCCGCCCGAGGACCTGCACCGCATCCTCGAGGCCGGACTCAGCGCCCCCAGCGGATACAACATGCAGCCCTGGCGCTTCATCGTCGTCCAGAGCGACGACCAGAAGAAGCGCCTGCGCGCCGCCTCCTACAACCAGGGCAAGGTCGAGGAGGCATCCGCCGTCATCGTGGCCTGCGGAGACGCCGACGGCTGGCGCAAGGACCTCGACACCATGATCTACCAGGGGCTCGAGGGAGGAATGCCCGAGGGATACGCCGCCCAGGCACGCAACTCCGTCCCCAACTTCCTCTCCCACTTCTCCACCGAAGAGATGCACGGCTGGCTCAACAAGATGGTGATGATCGCCTTCACCCAGATGATGCTGATGGCCGAGGCGATGGGCTACGACACCGCCCCCATGGAGGGATTCGAGCAGGAAAAGGTGCATGAAGTTCTGCTCCTTCCGCTCAGCTACTGGGTCGTCGCGCTGCTCGCCGTCGGCCACCTCAAGGGGCCGGACAAATTCAACGGCGGCCGCTTCGACATGCGCCACACCGTCTTCGCCGAGGAGTACGGCAAGCCCCTCAAGTAACCGCTAGAGCGGAATCAGAGTAGGTATACCCGGGGGCAATCCCTCCGAGTGGCTT
>DAIRTY010000014.1:0-16601 GCA_036803645.1 Acidobacteriaceae bacterium
TTCCCTGTGGCCACCACATAACAATCCACTTACGCACCCATCCTCCGCCAAGGGGATGGCAGGGGGAGGGGGGGAACAAACAGCGACCAAAAGACGAACAAACCGCAATTCCACTGCATCGCCTCGCTCGATTGCTCGAGACAGCTCCAGCGGAAAGCCATCTTCACGCTCAGTATCTGCGACGGAACTAACTGAAGTGCAAATCTCTGGAGCGGGAGACGGGGATCGAACCCGCAACCAACGGCTTGGGAAGCCGCTACTCTACCATTGAGCTACTCCCGCTTCATCCAGAATTATACCCCGTGCAATCGCATCATAGACTGCGAGCAGATGCCTCTCACCATTCGCACGCCTTCTGCGCTACTCTTGTATCGCATCTCGTCTGCTCCCGCAGAGTTCTTCAGGAGATTCCTCATGTTCATCCTTCGCAACAGTTTCCTCGCGGCAACTCTCACCGCCAGCCTCTGCCTCGCCGCCGCGCACAGCATCGCCCAATCCGCGCCCGCCGCCAAGCCCGCGCAATCCATCCCCGCGCAATCCATCTCCGAGAAGATCGCCGCATCCAAGAATCTACTCGACATCAACACCGCAACCGCGGCCCAACTGAAGGCCCTGCCCGGAATGGGCGACCAGTACGTCCAGCGCATCATCGCCGGCCGCCCCTACACCGCCAAGAACCAGTTGACCACCCGAGGCATCCTTCCCCAGTCCGCCTACGAAAAGATCAAGGACCAGATCATCGCCCACCGCCCCAAATCGTAGCGCCGCTCCCGGGAGTTACGATTTGCTGGCCGTTTGCGCGAAGATCTCGCGCAGCGTATCTCCCGCGGCGGTCAGGTTGGCCAGCCACATCTCGACGTACTCGCGCGATAGCACCACGCCGTCCGCTCCCGCGCCAAACGCCGCCCGCAGAGCGCGGCTTACATCCTCCGGCTTGGTCTTCTTGTCGGTCGGCTTTGGATTCGCCGAAAGGGTAGGCACGTCGATGTCGATTCCGGGATAGATCTTCACCTGTCCTGCGACTCCGGCGATGGCCCGCTTGGTCTCTTCCGCAACATAATCCGGCGAAAGCCCTGCGCTGGCCAACTGGTCGAACGGAACTTCCTTATAATTCATCATCTTGTAGTAGAGAGCTAGAAAGTCCTGCGGAGTGGCGTCGCGGAAGACGCCTCGGCTCAGACCGTTCAGAAAATTCTCCAGGCGCGGTCCGCCGGCATTGTTGTACGTCGCAAGCTTGAGGAAATCAGCGGTGGTTCTTCTCTTTGAATAGTCTTCTTCCGCTCGATAGAAAGGACTGAAGGTCATGCTCTGCATAATATGAAAGCCGAAGGGCTTCTGCGGCGCCATCGCTTTTCCGGTGCCGTACAACTCGGCCTGCATCTCCTGGAAGCTGTCCGTCCACAGCGACTCCCAGCTCAGAATCTCGGGATATTGCAGCAATATCCTCCAGAATGTGGAGAAGTAGCCATCCATCGGCCGTGAATTCTGGCCCGTCGCATGGAACAACAGGCCCATCTGGCGGTATCCCTCCTTCGCCCGCTCCACCGAGATGCCTCGCTCGCGGCCCTTCGCCTGGCAGAACTGGCAGAAGCAGGTGCCTCCGCCCCCTCCGCTCAGCACGCCATTCAACGGCCCCTCGCGCTCGCTGCCCCAGGCCACGCCATCCACCTCGCTGGCATAGCCGCCTAGCAGACTCTCAACTTTGCCGATCAGAAACGCCCGGTAGTCGGGATGATTGAAGCACGGGCTCGACGTACGCCGCCCATTCAAATCGACCTCGGTCACTGCGGCATAGTTCGGAATCAGGCGGGGCAGAGCTGCGTTGGCGTTGTTCAGGTCCCAGGCAAAAAAGTCCATCCCCCGCGCCTTCACCTTCGGCGCCACCTCTTCAATCACGTTGAACTTGCCGTAAGCAGTTGAGCGGAAGTCCTTCAGGATCGTGTTCTGGAAGTACTTCGGGTCGTACTCGTAGAACGCGCCTGCGCCCCCGCCCGTCCCTGAGACCCCGTGATCGGGCAACCCACCGCCCGTCCTCAGACGCGCCTCGCCATAGGAGAACGTGTAGGCCCAGACGGTGTTCACGTCGCCCTTCTTCTGAATGTTGTCCAGCACCTGGTCGATACCCTCGTCCACCCACCCAAAGGCCCGCACCTGGATGCCCACAAAGTTCTTCCTGCTCGCCACCGGAGCTACCCGCCCGCGGCGTCCGGCTGGCGCTGTCGGCGCGGCAGGCGCAGCTGGAGTGGCTCGCTGTGCTGCCGGTGGAGTTGCGTTCGGCGGCGCAGCCTGTGAACGCGCCTCTTGCGCCATAAGGGCTGCGGATGCGGATGCCAGACGGAGGAAGGTTCTGCGATCGAGACGTGGGTTCATGGGATCAAGCTCCTTCAGGGGACAGATGGGAGACATTGCACAGGCAGGGCGAGTTTCGCGCGCATACCTTTGTACCAGAGCATGCAAGGTTCTGTTTTTACTTGAGAGCACGGGTTCACCTCACTCACACCGTCATTCTGGCCGCAGGCCAGAATCTCCGTATTGCGTCGTTGCATGTTCTTGCTTCTCGCTGTTGCCTGTTCTTGCTTGTCATTCTGACCCTGAGCTTGCCGAAGGGGAAGAATCCCCGCAGTTGCCTTATTCTGCTTAAGAACACGTCGTCAGCCGCGTCCGCGTTGACAAAGCCCCGCCCAGCCGATAACTTTATTAGAGATGATCTTTTCGTGGCAGCATCGCGGGCACCACCATCACCATGCGCATAGCGTGTTGGCGGCAGTGTCCGGTGCGGCGAAGTAGACAGACTCACACCAGGATTCCAAAGGCCCGCCGACGCGCACACCGCGAGCGGGCCTTTTTGCTGCGCGCGGACAAACGCCAACGCGAAACTCCCGAAGTCGCGGTAGATCGATCGAAGCCGTGGATCATAAGCAACTCGATAGACATATCATTCAAGAGAGAGAGACACCATGGACCCACGCAACAACGCACCTACAATCGACTTCGCCAAGATGGACGGCCTCGTCCCCGGCATTGTGCAGGACGCCAATTCCGGCCAGATGCTCATGCTCGGCTTCCTCAACGAGACCAGCTACCGCAAGACGCTCGACTCCGGCTTCGTCACCTTCTGGAGCCGCACCCGCCAGAAGCTCTGGATGAAGGGCGAAACCAGCGGCAACCGCCTGCGCATCGTCAGTGCCGCCACCGACTGCGACAACGACACGCTCCTCTTCCGCGTCGTGGTCGAAGGCGACGGCCTGGTCTGCCACGAGGGCACCGTCAGTTGCTTCACCAAACCCATCGCAATGCCGAACTCCGCGGAGGCAAAATAATGACGCCGAAACTGAAGCTTGGAATCCCCAAGGGCAGCCTGCAGGACGCAACCATCGCCCTCTTCGAGCGCGCCGGATGGCGCATCGCAGCCAGCGGCCGCAGCTACTTCCCCGCCATCGACGACCCCGAGATCGAGTGCATGTTGGTCCGCGCGCAGGAGATGGCACGCTACGTCGAGCACGGCGCGCTCGACGCCGGCCTCACCGGCAACGACTGGGTCCTAGAAAACGAGACAGACGTCGAGTTCGTCACCAGCCTCACATACTCCAAGGTCAGCCGCCAGAAGGTGAAGTGGGTGCTTGCCGTCCCCGAAGACTCGCCCTTCCAAAAACCGGAAGACCTCGCCGGCAAGATCATCGCAACCGAGCTTGTCGAGTTCACCAAGCGCTACTTCGCCGCGCGCAACATCCCCGTCAAGGTCGAGTTCAGTTGGGGCGCGACCGAAGTCAAGCCGCCAACCCTCGCCGACGCCATCGTCGAGGTCACCGAGACCGGCTCCAGCCTGCGCGCCAACCGCCTGCGCATCATCGAGACGCTGATGGAATCCGAGACGCAGCTCATCGCCAACAAAGTTGCGTATCAGGACGAGTGGAAGCGCCGAAAGATCGAGAACATCTCGCTGATGCTCAACGCAGCCATCGCCGCGCAGGGCCGCGTCGGCCTCATGCTCAACGCGCGCAAATCCGACCTCGACGCCATTGTGGCGCAGCTTCCCGCGCTCAACTCGCCAACCATCTCTCATCTCAGCGACCCCGCGTGGGTCGCGCTCAACACCATCCTCGACGAAGCCGTTGTCCGTGATGTCATCCCCCGTCTGAAGGCCGCCGGTGCCACCGGAATCGTGGAATATCCGCTCAGCAAGGTAGTTCTATAGCCAAGTGAAAAGGCATAATACCGATTGACACCGATGTACGCAGACAAAAAATCGAATTGTTTTTGATCGGTCGAATCTGTGCTCATCGGTGTTAGGGTTTTAGGAAAATCAGATGAAGCTGGTGCGAACGTTTGGACGAACAAAAATAGCCGCGGACGCGTTGATCGAGACAATCGAAAAACGCGGCGCGGCCAACACGTCGAAGGTCGGGTCAGTCGTGCGGCGCATACTCGCAGACGTGCGGCGGCGTGGCGATGCGGCCCTGCGCAACTACGCCGCAAAGTTCGACGGCCTGCAACCCGCCACGCCGCTGCTTGTCTCACGCGACGAGATGAAGGCCGCGTGGAAATCCACGGCTCCCGAGCTACAGGCCGCAATGCGCGCCGCGCAGAAAAACATCCGCGCATTCGCCGAGGCGCAGCGGCCAACAGAGTGGACCATCGCTCCCGCCCCCGGCGTCATCACCGGCCAACTCGTGCGTCCGCTGGAGTCGGTCGGCTGCTACGTCCCCGGCGGCCGTTACCCGCTTCCCTCAACGCTGCTGATGACGGTCACACCCGCGCAGGTGGCGGGCGTCGCGCGCATCGTCGTCTGCTCTCCAAAGCCCGCGAAGGAGACTTTGGCAGCGGCTTGGCTCGCCGGCGTCACTGAGTTCTACCGCGTCGGTGGAGCGCAGGCCATCGCTGCTCTCGCCTTCGGCACCGCCTCCATCGCCCGCGTCAACAAGATCGTCGGTCCCGGCAATCTCTATGTCACCACCGCAAAAATTCTCGTCTCGCAAGAGTGTGGCATCGACATGCCCGCTGGCCCAACCGAGATCGTCGTCACCAGCGAGACCGGCAATCCCACCGGAATCGCCGCCGACCTCGTCGCCCAGGCGGAGCACGACCCCGAAGCGCTCGCCCTCCTCATCACCAGCAACGCCGCACTCGCCGAGGCTGCAATGGTTGAGGTGAAGGCGCAGGCGAAGAGCAATGCTATCGCTAAACAGTCACTGGCAGCGCAGGGATTTGTATTTGTAACGGAATCTGTAACAGAGGCCCGTGCGCTGACGAATCGGCTTGCACCCGAGCATCTGACGGTCGATACAAAGGCCGACCTGAAGTGGGTGAAGAATGCTGGTTCGGTATTTATTGGCGACTATTCTCCGCAGTCTATGGGCGACTACATCTCCGGGCCGAATCACGTGCTGCCCACCGGCCGCGTGGGCCGCGTGCGCGGCGGCCTCAGCGTCATGGATTTCCTCAAAATCATCACCGTCCAGCAGTACACGCGACGTGCCCTGCGCACGCTCGGCCCCCATACGATTGCATTGGCCGAAGCCGAGGGCCTCGTGGGCCACGCTCAGAGCGTGCGAGTGAGGATGCAATGACATCAGCAACTATAAATGTTACAAATAAACCGGACGGCGCGGAATTTGTAACACAAATTGTTCCGCAACCGCGCCGCGCCGTGCTGGCCATGCCGGAGTATCAC
This sequence comes from Acidobacteriaceae bacterium, assembly GCA_036803645.1. GTDB lineage: Bacteria > Acidobacteriota > Terriglobia > Terriglobales > Acidobacteriaceae > Edaphobacter. The sequence continues at coordinate 5,672 of DAIRTY010000014.1, forward strand.
CCGCCGCTGGCCGGCCGCGATGCCCTGCGCCTGGACTTCAACGAGAATACCTTTGCGCCTTCGCCCAAGGTGATCGAGCGTCTGCGCCAGATCACTGCCGAGGGACTGACAAAGTATCCCGAGCGCGAGGGCGTCGAGCGCATCGCCGCCGCGCACTTCGGCTTGCAACCGGACCAGGTTCTGCTGACCAATGGCGTCGATGAGGCGATTCACCTGATCTGCGCGGCGTTTTTGGAGGAGGACGACGAGGCTATTATCTGCACGCCTACCTTCTTCATGTACGAAGTTAGTGCGCGCATGATGACAGCGCACCTGGTGCGCGTGCAGACGGACGCCTCGCTGGAGTTCCCCTGCCAGCGGTTTCTCGCCACAATCACGCCCCGCACCAAACTGATCCTCATCGCTTCGCCCAACAATCCCACCGGCGCGGTCGTCAGCCGTGATCACCTGCTTGCAATCTGCGCCGCCGCCCCACAAGCCGTTGTGTTGGTCGATGAAGCGTACTACCACTTTTTCGGCGAGACGCTCTTCTCTGAAGTGGGCGAGGTCCCGAATCTGCTCGTCGCGCGCACGTTTTCGAAGGCCTACGGACTGGCCAATCTTCGCATCGGCCTGCTCGCGGGCTCTGCCGCGCTGATTAAATTCGTGCGCAAGGTCTGTTCGCCCTACAATGTCAACGGCGTCGCGCTGGATTGTCTTCCGGTGGCGCTTGCGGATGACGCATACGTCGCGTGGTACGCGGAGCAGGTGAATGCAGGCCGCGCCCGCATGATGGACGGACTGCGCGCTCTGGGCGTCGGCTTCTTCCCCAGCCACGCCAACTTTGTATTGATGAAGATCGGCGCAAAACACGCCGAGTTGGTGCGTGCCATGCGCGCGCGCGGCGTCCTGCTGCGCGACCGCTCCACCGATCCCGGCTGCGATGGCTTCGTCCGCATCACCATCGGCGTCGAGGACCACGTCACGCGCGGCCTCGCCGCATTGAAGGAATCCTTGCAGGAGATTGGATGGGCGCAATGAGCGACGAGATAAGAACAGGCACAGTCAAGCGCGACACCACGGAGACGAAGATTGCCCTGACGCTGACCATCGATGGCCAGGGCGCGTACTCCGTCTCCACGGGCATCCGTTTCTTCGACCACATGCTGGAACTCTTCACTCGTCACGGCGGCTTCGACCTCACGCTCGCCTGCACGGGCGACCTCGACGTCGATCAGCACCACACGGTGGAAGACGTTGGCATCGCGCTGGGCGAGGCCTTCGCCATCGCGCTGGGCGATAAGAAGGGCATCCTGCGCGCAGGATACTTCGTCATGGCAATGGACGAGACGCTCGCCGTCGCTGCGGTCGACCTCAGCGGGCGCACGGCCTACGTCGTCGACGATCAAGTCACCGTGCCCATGGTCGGCGACTTCCAGACCGAGCTTCTGCCAGACTTCTTCGACGGCTTTGCGCGCGGCGCCAAGGCCAATGTTCACGTGAAGACGATGTACGGGCGCAGCAATCACCACAAGATCGAAGCAATCTTCAAGGCCTTCGCGCGTGCGATGCGCGGCGCATGTTCGCGCGACGAACGCATGCGCGAGCTGCTGCCGAGCACCAAGGGGCTGCTGTGATTGCAGTGATTGATTACAAAGCGGGCAATCTGACCAGCGTGGTGAAAGCGCTGCACTACCTCGACGCGCGCGATGTGGTCGTGACGCAATCGCCGGATGTTGTGCGTGGGGCCGACAAGATTGTGCTGCCCGGCGTGGGTCACTTTCAGGCCACGCAGTTGCTGGCCGATCTTGGCCTGACCGAAGCCGTCCGCGAGAGCATCGCCAAAGGCGCGTGGTTCCTGGGGATCTGCGTCGGCCTGCAGTGGCTCTTCGAGGGCTCGACCGAGGCTGATGGAACGAAGGGACTGGGCGCGTTCGCGGGAATGTGTGAGCATTTCCCAACGGAATATATGGGCGTGGAGTTGAAGTCGCCGCATGTGGGATGGAACTCGCTGGAGCAGATCAGGCCGGACTCGCGGCTTCTGCGCGGCGTCGCGGATGGCTCGTTTGTCTACTTCACTCACTCCTGGCGCGCGCCGTTAGTGAGTGCAACCGCGGCGGTTACAAATTACGGCGGCGCGTTTACCGCGGCGTTGGAACGCAAAAACGTAATGGGCGTGCAGTTCCATCCGGAGAAGTCCGCGGACGTCGGCCTGCGCGTGTTGCGAAACTTTGTGGAGTTGTAGATGCTGACCAAACGAATTATTGCCTGTCTCGATGTGCGCGACGGACGCGTGGTGAAGGGCGTGCAGTTTGTCGACATCATCGACGCGGGCGACCCGGCGGAGCTGGCGCATCGCCATGCGGCGGCGGGAGCCGATGAGATCGTGCTGCTCGACATTACGGCCACGCACGAAGGCCGTGGGACACTGCTGGAGACGGTGCGGCGCGCGGCAGCGAAGCTCTTTGTGCCGTTCACGGTAGGCGGCGGAGTGCGCACGGCCGACGACGCGGCAGCCGTCTTCAACGCGGGCGCGGACAAGGTAAGCATCAACTCGGCGGCGATTGCGCGGCCCGAGTTGATCGGCGAGATTGGCGCCAGCTTCGGGGCGCAGGCCGTCATCGTTGCCATCGATGCTCGAAGAGCCGCGGGCGCTGCGCGGCGCGGCGCGAAGGGCGTGGAAGACGCCGAGGTCTACGTCAGCGGAGGCCGCAAGCCCACGGGCCTGCGCGTCGTCGAGTGGGCGCGCGAGGCGGAATCGCGCGGCGCGGGCGAAATTCTGCTCACCAGCATGGACACCGATGGGATGCGCGACGGCTTCGACTGCGAGCTGACCGCAGCAGTCAGCCAGGCCGTGCAGATTCCCGTCATCGCAAGCGGCGGCGCGGGCTCCGCGGCGCACTTCGCCGATGTCTTTGGCCGGGGAAAGGCCGACGCCGCGCTGGCGGCCAGCATCTTCCACTTCGGCGTCACGAGTTCGCGCGAGCTGAAGGCGCAGCTCGCATCGGCGGGCGTGAGCGTGAGGCTGCCATGCTGATTCCCTCGATCGATCTGATGGGCGGGCGCATCGTGCAGCTTGTACGCGGCGAGAAGCTGAAACTGGCGTTTGATGACTTCGACTACTGGATTCAACGGTTCGCAAGATACCCCCTCGTGCAGTTGATCGATCTCGACGCGGCGATGCGCCAGGGCGAGAACCGCGCGCTGATCGAGAGCATCTGCCGACGTCTGCCCTGCCAGGTCGGCGGCGGACTGAAGACTGCCAACGATGGCCGTGCGCTGCTCGACGCCGGCGCGAAGCGCGTCATCTATGGCTCTTCTCTTTTCGGCATCGCGCAGACGGGCGAGTCGCAGCGGCACAAATTGATCCGCCTCGAGTTTGCCGAGGAGCTGAAGCGTACCCTCGGCGAGGAGTCGCTCTGCTTCTCCGTCGATACCAAGCGCGGCCGCGTCGCCGTCAAGGGATGGAAGGACTCGGTTGACCTCACTCCTGAGGAGGCCATCCCGTGGCTTGAAGACTTCTGCGCCGCGTTTCTCTACACGCACGTCGATACCGAGGGCACGATGCAGGGCTTCCCGCTGGATGTTGCGGCCACGCTGCGCGCCACGACCGCGAAGCAGTTGATCGTCGCTGGCGGCATCAAGGAGCGCGCCGAAGTCGATGCGCTGGACGCGATGGGCGTCGACGCAGTCGCCGGAATGGCCGTCTACACCGGCGCGATGGAGGCTTGAGCGGGCCGCTGCATCGTGCGCGCAATAGTGTGCATCAGAGCTTGTAACATCGAAAACAGAGCTTCTGAATCGGAGGAACCATGGACTACGTAAATCTTGGCAAAACTGGGGTGAAGGTCTCGCGCATCTGTCTGGGGTGCATGTCGTACGGCGTTCCTCCTACGGGCACGTTGCGGCCGGGCAGCAATGCGTGGAGCCTGAACGAAGCCGAGAGCCAGCCGTTCTTTCGCCAGGCGCTGGACGCGGGCATCAACTTCTTCGACACGGCGAACGTCTACTCGACCGGCGACAGCGAGCGCGTGCTCGGCCGCTTCCTGAAGGCCAACTCCAAGCGCGAAGACACGGTGATCGCGACCAAGCTGAACGGCGTCATGCGCGATGGCCCCAACGGCGGCGGCCTCTCGCGCAAAGAGATATTTTTCGAGATCGACGAGAGCCTGCGCCGCCTGGGCACGGACTACGTCGATCTCTACCAGATCCATCGCTGGGACCGCACCACCCCAATCGAGGAGACGCTGGAGGCGCTCAACGACGTGGTGCGGGCGGGCAAGGTGCGCTATCTGGGCGCCTCGTCGATGTGGGCGTGGCAGTTCTCCAAGGCGCTCTATCTCGCGGACCGGCACGACTGGCCGCGCTTCGTCACCATGCAGCCCCACTACAACCTGCTCTACCGTGAGGAGGAGCGCGAGATGCTGCCGCTGTGCCTGGACCAGGGCGTCGGCGTGCTGCCGTGGAGTCCGCTGGCGCGCGGCAAGCTGGCGCGGGCGTGGGACGCGGAGGCGACCAAGCGCTCCGACTCCGACGGTTACGCCAAGTCGCTCTACGCCAGGACGGCGGAGGCGGACAGGCGCGTGGTGGACCGGCTCGGCGAGCTGGCCGGCTCGCGCGGTGTTGCGCGGGCGCAGATTGCTCTGGCGTGGCTGCTGACGAAGCCGGCGATCACAGCGCCAATCGTGGGCGCAACCAAGCTGCATCATCTGGAGGACGCCGTCGCAGCAGTCTCGCTGAAGCTGACGCCGGAGGAGATCGCCTCACTCGAAGAGCCGTATGTTCCGCATCCGGTGCTTGGGCTCAGCTAGTTCCCAGCGTCCGTGGCGGAGATGGCGTAGTAGCCGGTGCGCGTCTGCACCTTGAGGTTCTTGCCGCAGTTGAGGCTGATCTTGCGGAATGTTCCGTCGGCCTTGGCGTTGGTTGGCGTGTAGCTCAGCAGGTACTGGGTGCGCAGCTCGTCCTGGATCTGGTTGAAAGCGTCTTCCAGCCGCTTGCCGTCGTGGCCGACGTTGATGACGCGGCCTCCGGTATCGCTGGCGAGCCGGTCCATATCGCGCGCGCCGGAGTCGCCGAGGTTGAAGCTGCCGCCGCCGTAGAAGGCGCGGTCGGCGATGAGGATGACATAGACGATGGCGTTGGCCTTCTGCGCGGCCTCGGTGGCGGACTTCAGCGTCTCCTGCGAGCCCAGGTCGCCGCCGTCGGTCAGCAGGACGAGGATCTTGCGTCCGGCCTCCATGCTGAGCTTGTCGTGGGCGGCGAGGTATACGGCGTCGAAGAGCAGCGTCCCGCGCGGCTCTCCGTTGCCGGTGACCGAGCCTGTGCCAGCGCCGGTGTTGATGGTGGCTTTGTCGAGGGCGCGTTTGATCTCGCTGGCGCGGTTGGTGTAGTCGGAGAGCAGGTCGACGTTGATGTCGAAGGAGATGAGGAAGGCCTCGTCCTTGGGCGTCAGCACGTCGCGCAGAAACGTGGCACCCGACTCCTGTTCGAGCGGAAGGACGTGTTCCTGACTTCCCGACGTGTCCAGCAGGATGCCGATGGTAAGCGGCAGTTTTTTCTCCTGGGTGAAGTTCTTGATCGTCTGCGGCGTCTTGTCCTCGGCGACCGAGCAGTCGCTCTTGGCCAGGTTGGTGATGAAGCCGTCCTTATCGCGCGCGGAGAAGTAGAGGTTGACCAGGTTGACGTTGATGTTGAGGGTGGCGACGTTGCTATCGTCGGGGGGCGGAGCGGGCGCGTCGCTGGCCGGCGGTGGGCCACTGGGCGAGGGAGCCTCCTGCGCGAAGACGGGGGCGCGCAGCGTGGCCGGAAGCAGGGCGAGGAAGAGCAGCGAGGCGGCGAGGATGAAAGAACGCATACCCTATTAGACGATGGATGCGGCTCTGTGGAGGCGATTTTTCGTCGCAGAAGTTTGCCGGACGCCCGAGGAAGTCGCAACGGCACAACGCCGGGGCAGGCGGCGGCGTCTAACGTGTGGAACGCGAATCGACGCGGCGCGAGGAGTGGTCGAGATGACGGCGTGCGCGCGCCACTGGTAATCTGATAGAGGAACGGCACGGGGGTCTTCGAGTTGAGAATTCGCGTATGGGCAGGATCGCTGGCGTTGGGGATGCTTGGCGTGCTGGCCTGGCAGTCTGGGCAGACACAGACGCAGGCTGGGCAGACCAACGCCGCGCAGTCCGCGCAGCAGAATCTGGCGCAACAGGCGATCCCGGACGCTCCAAGGCCGCAGACCAAGCTGCCCAATCTGGGAACGATTGCCCCCGGCCAGGGAACCACCACAGCCAGCGACACCGCGCCCGGCGACGCAACCCCGGGCGAAGGCGCGGGCACGCCGTCAGCAGCTCCGCCGGCGAGCCACGCTTCTCCACCGGCCTCTGCTTCCGCACCGGCAGCCAGCGGCACGCAGGCAACCGCAAGCAGCCCGCAGGCCGGCCAGAACCAGCCCCCCGCCTATGGGCCTCTGTCCAACGAAGAAGCCAACGCGCCGACCATAGTGGTGCCCGTGAATGACGTCAATGTGCCGTTTACGGTGAAGGACTCGAAGCAGCAGTTGGTGGCGGGACTGACGGCACGCGATGTGCAGGTGTACGAGAACGGCGTGCTGCAGCACATCACGCGGTTCACCACGGACGCGGTTCCGCTGTCGGTGGCGCTGGTGATCGACCAGAGCATGACCTACGACAACGTGATCCGGCTGAACGACTCTCTGGGCGCGCTACAGGGTGCGTTTACCCGGTCCGACGAGGTCGAGGTCTTCACCTTCAACAACGGACCGAAGCTGGTGACGGACTTCACCGGAGCGCAGAGCGCGCGTCTCACCCAGGCCATTGAGATCTCGAAGGGGGCGGGGCGCGAGCCGCTGTTGGCCGGCGCGCTGAGCGGGCCGATGTCGCAGACTACCGTTATCAACAACATGAACTTCGATCCCAACACGGCGGCAGTGCGGGGGCACACGGGCATTCAGCTCAACCCTCCCAAAGAGGTGCATGCGCTCAACGACGCCATCCTGGCCGCGGCCGCCACGCTCGTCAAAAAGCCCATCGAGCGCCGCCGCGTCATCTACGTCATCTCCGATGGCAAGGAGTACGGCAGCACGGCGAAGACCAAAGACGTCATCAAGTACCTGCAGACCAACCGCATCGAGGTGGATGGGACGCTGGTGGGGGATTCCTCCCTGCCGTTGGTCGGCTTCCTCGACCGCATCCACCTGCCGCTCACCATGCGCGACAACATCCTGCCAGCGTATGCCAATGCGACTGGCGGCAACTTCGACGCGGAGTTCCGCACCGGCGGGATCGAGAAGAGCTTCGCCAAGATCGCCGAAGAGGTGCGCACCCGCTATACGCTGGACTACATCACGCATGAGCCGCTGATCGACGGCAAGTACCGCACCCTCGAGGTGAAGGTCCTGCGTCCCAACCTGACCGTGATTGCCAAGAAGGGCTACTGGCCCTCGGCGATACAAGCCAGGCCGCGGCCGCCTGCCGCGCATTAGACCTCCATGACGATGAGACGCCGTGGCAATGAATAATGGACGCGATGAATAGTCTGCTGGGCGGGAACGCTCTGCTTGCGCTGGCTGCCGCCATCCTGTGGGGCGGCGGCGACTTCACCGGCGGCATGGGGGTCAAACGCGCGGGAGGCAGCCTCGGCGCGGGCCTGCGCATCGTCCTGCTCAGCCATGCGACGAGTTTTATTGTGCTGGTCGCGGTCGCGCACATGCGCGGAGACGCCGCTCCACATGGCGCGCTGCTGGCCTGGGGCATCGCCGCGGGAGTTGCCGGCGGCGTCTCGCTGACGGCCTTCTACATCGCTCTCTCGCGCGGTGCAATGGGTGCATCGGCCGCCGTCAGCGGCCTTCTGGCCGCGGCGATTCCAGCGGCCCTCACGCTCTGGCAGGTGGGCCCTCCCGGCCTCGGTCCGCTGCTCGGCTTCGCCATGGCGGCAATCGCCATCTGGCTGATCGCAACCGGCCCCACGGCAGGTTCCGCGGACAGCTCCGCAACCGCCGCATCGCGCCAGACCATGGCGCTGGCGATTCTTGCCGGCCTGGGCTTCGGTTTCTACTTTATCGCGTTGAAGATGGCCAGCCCGGCGGGCGTGCTCTGGCCCATGGCGTCGGCCAGGATCGGCAGCCTCTGCGTCTGCTCGCTCCTGTTTCTTGGAGTAATTCTTCGTCCGGGCAAGAATGCCGGGGCGCGCCTCAGCCTCGACCGCACCGCGATAGCCTGGGCGCTCGGAACCGCGCTGCTGGACACATCCGGCAATCTGCTGTTTGTGGCGGCGACGCGCGCCGGACGGCTGGATGTGGCCGCCGTGCTTGCATCCCTCTACCCCGCGTCCACCATTCTGCTGGCGGCGCTTGCCCTGGGCGAGTGGCCCACCCGGCGTCAGGCGCTGGGAATGGCCGCCGCCGCGCTCGCCGTCGTCCTCATCGCGCTGTAGAGTGATCCCGCCGTTGCCGAGGCGGCAAAATGATTGTCATTCTGTGCGTAGCGCCACAGAGATTGTCATTCTGAGCGCAGCGCCACAGAGATTGTCATTCTTAGCGCAGCGCCACAGAGATTGTCATTCTGAGCGCAGCGAAGAATCCCCGCATTTTGTACGAGGCGAAGTGCTCTACCCATCGGTGAGAATGCTCTATTGCGTTGTCGTGGGGAACTTCAAAATCGCCAGAAGAATGGACGGGCCGGTCGAGTTCACGGCCATCCAAAGAGAGTTCCTGTTCTGCTTGATGTGAGTTGCTGTCCTACCGGTTGACTGCCTCGCGCGAGGCCTTCTGCTCGGCAGCAACTCTCGCCTCAGCCGCCATCTTCGCCTCGGCTGCCAGCTTGGCCTCCTGATACGCCTTGGCCTCCAACTCTTCCCTCTTCTTCTTCTCGTCGTCCGCGACGCCGTTGACTTCGTCGGTGAGGCCCTTCATGCCCTCTTTAAATCCGCGCAGTCCTTCGCCCAGGCCTTTGCCCAGCTCAGGCAGCTTCTTGCCGCCGAACAGTAGGATCGCGAGACCAACGATAATTACAATGTGCCAGGGTTGAAGCAGGTCGCCCATAGTAAATCTCCTTGCAGGATTGGGCGTACGCACGACGCCAAACCGCACCTATCATTGTCGCACATCTCGTGCCGGTTCGAGAACGTTCCTGCAACCGCTCCCGCGCGCACAGAGACGGCCCTTCGCTCTACACTAACTCTGTGCCCGATCCTGAACCGCAGATGCCCGACCCTGCCCCGCCGAAGCTGCGATTTGCGCAGCGGATCGCCATCGCCCTTGTTCCGCCGCTGGCCGCGCTGCTGATCCGGCTGCTAGGCCTGACGCTGCGCTACCAGGACCGCGCCGACCCCGGCGTCACGCCCGGCCATCTCATCCCCGGCTCCAGCGTCTTCGCCTTCTGGCACCGCAGCATGATTGCCTGCGCCCACCGCTTCCGCAATCTTGGGATCACGATTCTCATCAGCCCCAGCTTCGACGGCGAACTGATTGCGCGCACCTTGAAGCGGCTGGGCTTCTGCCCGGTTCGCGGCTCCAGCTCGCGCGGCGGTGCAATCGGCCTGCGCAACATGCAGCTCGCCTACACCGAGGGCCACTGCTGCGCCATCACCGCCGACGGCCCGCGCGGGCCCATCTACATCGCCAAACCAGGCACAGCAAGGCTAGCCAACTCCGTCGGCGAGCTGAGTGCCGACGCCCAGCCCGCCGGGACCTGGGTCGGCTGCTTCCACAACCAGCCGGAGCGCGCCTGGGAGCTTCGTTCCTGGGACCGCTTCCTCATCCCCAAGCCCTTCTCCCGCGTGGTCTTCAGTTGGCCCGCCCACGTTCCCGCCGGCGAAGTTACCACAGCCACCGTCCAGGCCGCCCTCGATCACGCCGTCCAGATGGCCGAATAGCCCGCCTCTTTGCACTCCGCAGCGCATTTGTTGTCATTCCGTAGACCACTGTTTGTCATTCCGTAGCGCAGCGGAGGAATCTGCTTTTTCCTTTGGCAGCATCCCCCACCTCCTCCCCCAGCTAAACTAAATCCGATGCTTGTTTCGGATTTCAACTTCGATCTGCCCGCCGAACTCATCGCCCAGCACCCGCCTGCCCAGCGCGGATCGAGCAGGATGCTGCTGCTGGATCGCGCAACTGGCGCACTCACCGACGAGCACTTCGCCAACCTCCCCAACCTCCTCCAGCCGGGCGATCTCCTCATTCTGAACGACTCCCGCGTACTGCCCGCGCGCCTCTTCGCCACCCGCGGCGGAGCGCGCACCCAGCACAACTCGCCCCAGCCCTCTGGCCTCATCGAGGTCCTCCTCACCGAGCAGATCGACGACCCTGCATCCACCGGCGAGAACCTGTGGAGAGCGCTGGTCCGGCCTGCGCGCAAGGTGCAGATCGGGGAGACGCTCCAGTTCTTCGAGACCAGCCCAGAGAGCAGTGCAAAGATGATCGGCGAGAAAGCCGCCCAACCCCTCCTCACCGCCGATGTCCTCGCCGCCGGGGCCTTCGGCGAGCGCACCCTCCGCTTCGCCCCGGTCGAGGACTTCCACGCCACGCTGGCCCGCATCGGCCACATGCCGCTGCCGCCCTACATCCACCGCAATCAGTCCGCGCAGCACGATTCAGAGGAAGATCGTGCCCGCTACCAGACCGTCTATAGCCGCCTGCCCGGCTCGGCGGCCGCGCCCACCGCCGGGCTGCACTTCACGCCCGAAGTCCTGGCCGCCCTGCGCGCCCGTGGCGTGGAGATTCAGTACCTCACCCTGCACGTCGGCCTCGGCACCTTCCAGCCCGTCCGCGTCTCCCGCCTCGCAGACATACGCCTCCACGCCGAGCGCTACACCCTGCCCGCAGCCACCGCCGCCGCCCTCAATCGCGCGCTGGCCCCCTCCAGCGGCCCGCCCCGGCGGATCGTCGCCGCCGGGACCACCTCCACCCGCACCCTGGAGCACATCGCCGCGCAGGCCTACA